>JAFGKU010000193.1 GCA_016928415.1 Spirochaetales bacterium | reverse complement strand
GCGCTGGCGGGCGCCGGTAAAAACGACCTCATCTGCGCCGCCGGGTCTATCTTCGTCATCGCCGAGGTGATGGAGTGGTTTAAGTAGCCGGGAAACATATGATATAGTCCTCTATCGACCTCTTCCCCGTTCCCTTCTCCGTGCACGGAGAAGGGCGATATTTCAGGAAACAGCGCGAGAATCAACCCGTTAAGAACAATATTCCTTCTTTTTCAGAGCTTTCTTAGTAGTTGGTAAAATTCCTCTGTCTCTTCCTGTATTAAAGAGAGACTTTCCCCCGGGGATTGGGGATTCGTTTTGTAAAACATTTTTTATATATTTACAATTTGAAGCTGATTCCTGATTCGTATCCATTTTTTTAGCTTCGGTCCATTTTTCGAAATACGTTCGTTTTAAGTCGGTTCAGCTTTGATTTGTTTTCGATTTCCGGATTCAAATATGGTTGATGTGATTCAGGTTAGAGTCTTTTTATTCATCCGGGTTTCACCTTTCAGGTGCGCTGCCGACCGGCGGCAACCTAATGATAACCGGCAAGCGGTCTCCGGGGCAAGGTGTTTTTGTCGCTTTTCAAGAAAAAGAAATAATGGGAAAGGCTCAGGATTCAGCTAAGTGGTATTGCTGTTGCTGATGATAGAAGTTTAATTGCTTAGAAGAGAAGATTAAAAACATGGAATTTGTAAGAAATAGATACTATAATGCCAATAAAGAGGTATCCAATGGCAAAGAAAATAATGCAAAGGTATCCAAGATTACCTGACAGTGATCTATTAGATGAAAGCAAATTAACGCAACATCATATCAAAATACCATTTAATAAACTAAAAGAAATTATTATATCTGCTATTGAAACGGCTGGTAAAAAATCCAGTAGGGCTATACTCAACTTATCAGATGATGCCACAGAAGAAGATGTTGCTGAGACTTATAAAAAAGCAGGATGGGAACTCTTTAAATATTTCATCAAATATTATGGGGATCCAGCATATACTGCATATCAATGTTTGAATAGGAAATGTGATGATGTAGCAAAAGAACAATTTAGAAATAGGACATTACAAAAAGAACGGATGAATTCGGCATGGACATATCAATACATAGCTAAGGAAACAGCATCAGCATCTCAGAGGTTTGATAGTGTATCTGATATAGGTTTGGCTGAGGCGGATTTCAATGTGGTTATTAAATATAAGCGACTCAAGTCCAAATTATCTATATATGTGTCTGTAAAAAATAGGTCGAATACAATGGGTGGACAAGACTGGCCAAAAGCAATAGCCGCATTAGAGAAAGAAGCTCAGTTAGATAGAAACAGAGTTGGTGATTATATTTGTGTTTTTGGCATTAGTATTGAAAGAGGACAAAGAACTATAAGAAAAAATCAAAAGACAGGAAGCGCATACTCAATTAATACAGAATTATGGTTTTCCGATTTCTTTTGGCCTTTCTTTTCAAATTATTCATACGAAGAAATTGCTAAATTAGTACTAGAAGTTTTAATTGCTACTGAAAAAAGAGAATCTGATAGTGATGAGGTCCCACAAGAATTGTTATATTCTTTTCATGAGTGTTGCCGAGAAGCTGGTTTATTAGACGAGAATGGATGTTTTAATGATGCCTATAAATTAGTGGAACTATTTTGTCGTAAGTATGAAAAAGCCTCAAAGAGAAAATGATTAAGAAATAATAGGATGAGATGAGATGTCTATTTTTAAAACTGAAGTTTATCTTGGAGATGCAAGAACTGTTTTAATGGAATATCCAGATAAATTTTTCAATCTTATTGTAACGTCGCCTCCATATGCTGATGCTAGAAGTAAACATTATGATAGCATCACTCCGGACGAATACGTGAGCTTTATTTTAAGTTTTCATGAACAATTTTGGCGTGTTCTAAATGATGAGGGTTCTTTTGTATTAAATGTTAAAGACAGAGTCGTGGGTGGTGTTAGACACAGATTTGTTTGGCATACTATAGAAGCCTTATCACAAAAAGGTTGGTTATGCATCGATGATTATATTTGGGTTAAACCAAACGCAATGCCAGGATATTGGCCAAATAGATTGAGAGATGAATGGGAGTATTGTTTCCATTTGACAAAACAACAAGGGTTTGCCATGTATCAGGACGCTGTAAAACAATCTATTGGTAACTGGGCTGAGAAAAGACTTGAAAAGCTAACAGGAAAGAGTAATGGAAGGCACAATAGTGAAAACAATAGTGGATTCGGACGTGATTTAAGAAAGTGGGTAGGTAAGGATTTAGTACTTCCTGGGAATACATTAAAAATCCCATTGGTTGGTAAAAACATGGGCCATCCAGCTGCTTTTCCAGTTGGTTTGCCTGAGTTTTTTATTAAGTTATTTACTAAGTCTGGGGACAATGTGCTCGATCCATTTGCAGGGAGTGGGTCAACTGGATTAGCGGCGGAGCAGCTAGAGCGAAATGTTGTTTTGATAGATAATAAAGAGGATTACTTTAATACAATGAGAAATCGTCTAATTTGTACGAGGATTGATAGGGAACGTATTTTTACAATGATGGACAGTAGGACAAAAATTGATTATTATGCTATGCCGAGACTATTAGAGACAAAAAATAAATATGTAGTAAATGAGATACGAAAAGAATCATTAAAGTAAAATTAGTAATAAAATATCATACTTGTCCAAAATAGTTTTTGACAATGTAATAAATTCAGATTAATTTACCGTCCTCTAACCAATTTTCAGGTAAGAAACGCTTAAATTGAGAGTGAAAAAACTTGTTTAATATCTTGGACAGCATATAAAACCTTCTTCCTTATTCCGATCACCTAAAGGAGGGTTGAAAACGAAATTATTGAATTTATCCCTTATTCAGATTTGATTAACCCGTCCAAAATAGGTATTTTAATTTATCTTGGACAGCAATGATAAAATATAAATATTCATATTTGAAATATTTGGATATTTCCCCCTATTTATCTTTACTATTGGAATTAATTTAGTTAGCTTTCGTTGCATTATAGGCGTTTTTCAATTCGCTCTTGATGTTATTGACCAGCTCACGGTTGAACCGCTGAGGTAACCGGATGTCATCGATGTGGTTTTTGTCTCTGGCGATAACGAGCAGGTCTTCGCTCCTGATGACCCGGTAGGCCGGGACATTGTACCGTTTGGCGTACTTTTCCCGGATATCAAAGAGATTTTTGAAAATACTCTTTTCAGCTTTCGAGAGGCCCCGGTATCCCTTGACCCTGAGGTGCCGGTCGGCGGTATTTCGGGTATAGTCCCGGTTCTGCACCTGGAGGTTTTTCAGGATAAAAGCCTCCAGTAAATTCCCGTCGCAAAGCTTTTTCAGGAAGATGTCCTTCAGCTTGAACAGGTGAGCAACGTCATTGAGAGCGTAGTCGATGGCTGCTTTATTAATCGGACGTCTCGTCCAGTTGTACCGCTGGAATCTTGTTTTACCGGTGAAAGTCAGCCCCAGTTCGGCGGCGATAACGGAATGCAGGTCGTTCTTTTGATAAAGAAGCAGTTCCACGGCCGGCCTCAGGTCGAGGATAGACTTAATCTCGATATCATAAACATTTTTCAACAGTGAAGAATCGCTCGAAGCGTCGTACATTATTTTCAGGATTTTCCGGTTTTCGAAGAGGTCCCGGAGGCCGGCAACATCGATTTTGAAAGGGTCGATTAATACCTTATCGGAACCATCGAAGACCTGTACCAGGCAGAGTTTTTCCCCATAGGCATGAAGGTTCGACTCCGCTTCGATATCCAGGGCGATGGAGGAACACTTGTTTTCTTCCAGGCCTTCGAGGTAGGAAGACAGCTTATTATTAGTGTTCAGGTAATAATAGTCGCGGTTAATTACCCCGTTCAAGCGGGACTCCCCTCCGCCACCAGGTCCTCCCCGCTGCGGTAGACCCGCGTGAAGGTGAGGTCCAGGGACTTGCTTACCTCGGTGATGTTCAATTCGCCGACGGCGTCGGTGCCGGCGCCCATTATACGGGGGGCGATGATGACTACCAGCTTGTCCGCCAGCTTCAAACGCAGGAACGAGGTTATGGTTTCCCCGCCCCCTTCCACCAGCAGCGAAGAAATCTCCCGCTCCCCCAGTTTTTTCAGCAGGGCGGGCAGGTCTACTCTGTCGCGGGCGTCCGCCGGGACGATCAGCACCTCAATACCCATCGCGTTCAGGTCGGATAACCTGTCTTTATCGGCGGCGGGGGTAGCGGCCACTAAAGTGCGAGCGGCCTTTTGGTCGGTCAGCACTCTGGCATCGCGGGGGATTCTCAGCCTGGAGTCGAGGACAACACGGACGGGGTCCCGCCCCCGGACGAGCCGGGCGGTCAATTCGGGGTTATCTTTAATCACGGTCCCGGCGCCGACCAGTATGGCGTCGTGGGTGGCGCGGAGCCGGTGCGCCAGCTTGAGGGACTCCGGGCAGCTTATCCAGCGGGAGTCGCCCCGCGCGGTGGCAATCCTCCCGTCCAGGGTCTGCGCCCATTTGACGGTCACGAAGGGCAGGCCGGTGCTGCGGTGCTTCACATAGGTCTCGTTCAGGGCGCGGCACTCTGGTCCCAGGACGCCGGTGACCGTCTCGATGCCCGCCTCTTTTAATTTTGCCAGGCCGCGGCCGCTGACCCGGGCGTCCGGGTCGACCATCCCGATGACGACTTTGCCCAGTTTTTTAGAGATAACGGCATCGGCGCACGGGGGGGTCTTGCCGTAGTGGGAGCACGGCTCAAGCGTCACGTACATGGTGGCCCCGGCGACGTTTTCCGCGGCATGTTCGAGGGCATCGATTTCGGCGTGATTGCCCCCGAAATAACGGTGGAAGCCCTGCCCGATGACCCGGCCTTTTTTCACGATGACGGCGCCGACCATCGGGTTCGGGCTCACCTTCCCCAGGCCGCGGCGGGCCAGTTTTAGGGCCTGCCTCATGTACTTTTCGTCGACGGAATCTGTTTTCTGCATCGGTTTCCGGACTACCGGCCGGTGACGATATTATAGCTTAAAGCGCCGGTTGGAGACAAAGGAATGAACGAGGAACGAACGAGCATTTGCCAATACGAGGCTGATTTGATAAAATTAAAAGCTGGAACGGGCCGTTAGCTCAGTTGGTAGAGCAGTGGACTTTTAATCCATTTGTCGCAGGTTCGAGCCCTGCACGGCCTACCACTTTACTTCAACAAAATATTTTTCCACAATCTAATTGTCATAACATTGTTTTCGTGGTATACTTAAAATAAGTTCAAGTTTAGGTT
>JAFGKU010000192.1 GCA_016928415.1 Spirochaetales bacterium | reverse complement strand
GCGTAGGCAAAAAAACGCTACTGCGTTTTGGTGTCCTGTGCGTAGGCAAAAAAACGCTACTGCGTTTTGGTGTCCTGTGCGTAGGCACGAAGAAGATGAGGACGCCGGATTTGGGAAGGACGCTGCAGGGGATAGAAATTATGCTTTTTTCAACTATCGATTGAAAATTAGAAGCAAATTTTCAATTTATATCCAAAATTTCTTGAATTTTGGCCCTAAATTGGTATAATTGGTGTATGAATGCACTGATCCAAAGGGATTGCAGAACTTCTGCCTCCTCATTCTTTTTATTCGGTCCCAGGGGAACGGGAAAATCGACATGGCTTAAAATCCGGTACCCGAACGCCTATTTCATTGATTTTCTCAAGGACGATATTTACAGAACGATAGTGACAAAACCGGAAACAATTGAAGAAATTGTACATGGAAATCCCGGTACAGAAACCTTTATTCTCGATGAAGTACAGAAAGTACCGGTAGTACTGAACACCATTCACAGGCTGATGGAAGAAAATAAAGGGCTCCAGTTCATTTTGACCGGATCGAGCTCGAGAAAACTCAAAAGGCCGGGAGCGGACATGCTGGCCGGCAGGGCGCTGTTCAGAAAGATGTATCCCTTTACCGCTTCCGAACTGGAGGATAGTTTTTCCATCGAAAAGGCCCTTCAATTCGGGATGATTCCCCTTGTACATGACAGGGAGGATAAACCCGGGGCTCTTAATGCCTACGTGAGCCTGTATCTCAAGGAGGAAGTGCAGCTTGAGGGACTGGTAAGGGACATCGGGAGTTTTTCCCGTTTCCTGGAGGTAATGAGTTTTTCCCACGGGCAATTACTGAATTATTCGGAAATTGCGCGGGAATGCCAGGTGAAGCGTAATGCCGTTGAAAATTACACGGATATCCTGGAGGACCTGCTGCTGGCGTACAGGATTCCCCCATTTTCAAAACGGGCCAAAAGAATACTGGTTAAAAGTTCCAAATTTTATTATTTCGACCCGGGTGTTTATAATACCTTAAGACCCAAAGGCCCCCTGGACAGACCCGAAGAAACGGGCGGCTGTGTATTGGAAGGCATTGTGCTGCACCATCTTCTTGCATGGGTCGAGTACGGTAACGTGGATGCCAAGGTCTCTTTCTGGAGAACAAAATCCGGCAATGAAGTTGATTTTATACTGTATGGAGCGAACCTGTTCATTGCCCTCGAGGTCAAGCATTCCAAAACCATCAGGAAAGTGGACCTGCACGGATTAAAGGCGTTCAGGCAGGATTACCCGGAGGCAGCCTGCGCCCTGTTGTATTTGGGCAACATGCGAATGATGGTGGATGATATCCCTTGTATTCCCTGCGGTGAATTCCTGAAGAAATTAAAACCGGACGTGTTGATAACCGACCAATATCTCACTTTAAAATGAGTGCATCAATGGAGAATTCAAAATCAGTCAGTACTTTTTCTTCCTCTGCATTGGGATACGCCTTCAGCAATTCTTCCAGATATTGTGTTTTGATATTTAAAAGTAATAAAACGGTCCCCCTGGAAAGATTCATGCCCCTGATTTTATCTACCGAATCCTTGGCAAAGTAAAACGCTTTTTCCCCGGGTTTGGACATGAAGACATAATCGATATCATAATCCTGCGGCTTCACGAGAAGGAAATCAACCGTCCACTTGAAATGCCGGTAGGGATTGGGTATTACATAGTGGTAGCCGGGGCCTTTCTTTTTAATGTAATAACCAATGTAATTGACCGGTTCTCTATAGTTTTGAAAATAATGTTTTCCGGAATAATCCAAGAAATACCTGATCATTCCCGTCGTGCCTATATATCCGAATAACAGTACAGCAATGGCGGCCCATGTTACCTTTTCAGTAATCAATTTTTTACCCAGTTCATGGCACGTTTTAACTCCTATGGCCGCAAAAATGAATGGGATTGCAAAAATGGCGGAGAGCCTTTGATAATTCGGTGCGCCGACCGTAAGCGCAACCAAGGCAAAAACCCCACCGAAAAAAATCGTAAGGAGCAAAAGGGCGTAATCCTCCCGCCATTTTTTTAGCGTATGTGCCAGCCCGATCACGAAGAATATACCGGTAACGAACCCCAGATAAGGCCATGGCGCATGCCAGAGATAGCCATTATCCGGGATAAGGTTAAAGGCAAAGAAAGACTTGTACATTTGATCAAGAAGGTATTTAAAAATAGACGCATCCCCTTTGATCTGTGTGAATTCAGCATATGTCCCGCCGAATATGAAATTCCGGTCAGCCCCTTCGGTAAAATTTATCAAGCGGTTGGTGGGAGGCATAACCAGGGGAAGAAAGCATAGAATAAAACCGCCTATCATCACGAGTATCCCGATGCGGTTTATTTTAAGAAAATTCCTATCCAAAAGAATTTTAAGGATAAGAAAACCTAAAACCAGGGCAATATTTATCCGGGAAGAAGCCCAGAAGTATTGGGACAGGCCAACCACTATACCCGTTGCAGCAAAATACGGAAGTGAATTGGTTTTTACGGCCCTATAAATGAAGAATAATGTCAATACGCAGAAAACACTGTCATGAATGAAGGGGAAACCGAATCGTGAAAAATGAACAAGTATATCGCTCGATGCCACAAGAAAAGCGGCAATATAAGCCGTAGTCTTGTTCAAAATTTCCTTTACGAGGAAAAAAACGGCTATAATCAATACCACACCACTCAAGGCACTGAAAAAACGCATACCGAAGGGCCCCGGACCGAACAGGCCGGTAAACAGGGCCTGGATCAGGAAATAAAAATTTGAATAAAACGTGAAGCCCTGGGCGGAATTAGGCCCGAAGCCCAACAGGTCCGTCGAGGTCCCGTCCAAAATGTCCCGTGCACCCATGCCGGCAAAACTTTCTTCCTGGTTGAGTCCCCAGGGAATTGAATCAAGGAATAGAAAACGGGTTACAATACCGAACAGTATTAGCAGTGACAACAGGAAGATATCAATTTTATGTTTTTTCAGGAATTCCCAGTCAATCTTAAATGCTATGGACCAATTATCCCTGAAAGAGAGTAGAAAAAGCACCATTGAAAGTATCCAGAGCATGACTACAAATATTCCCGCTTTTTCCATGTAAGCAAAAACGCAGACCACCAGGAAAAATAGGATTGAAAAGGTAAAACTGATAATTCTTTTAAGGTCAACCGCCTTCCTGTCGGTTTTGATTTTTATTGCCTGGCTTTCTTTATTGCCGAACATAAAAAGAACCACTAAAAGGATAATGCCGATAGAGTAAAATAATATACCGGGAAAAGCGTTTTTATCGGTCATGAAGAATGTCTGTCCACCGCCCAAGAAAATGACTGTTCCACATATTAAAAGTATATGGGAAATTTTATTCTTCATTCGCCTCCTCCGGACCGTTATTGGGGGTAAGACTGTAGGTGTGTTTAGTTACTCGCAATGGAAAAAACAATT
>JAFGKU010000191.1 GCA_016928415.1 Spirochaetales bacterium | reverse complement strand
TAAGGCACTGTTGAGAGAAAAAATGGGTTAGAATTTTGGATGAGGCAAAGTAGTTTTTTGGGTTAGAATTTGATTGAGGCAACGCGGCCCCTTGATAAACATTTCTCTCTGTAATAAGATCCGATAACAGGTTCCTTTAAAAGACGTCCTGCCCAGATCCGGGAAATGCTGCCTTACGCCGTGGCAGATTAAAACTTTTTGCGGACACCTGTTATAAATATTAGGTTGAACAGGGGTGCTTTATTGAAAAGGATTCAGACAAAAATTTTCATTGCAGCACGGGCAACCTATCTTTTCCTGATGATAGCAATTGTCATCGGGCTTCATGAAATCAGTATTAACAACATCTTCTACATTACATGGTCCGTCATAGCACTCGGAATTACCATTTTTATAAGCATCTATTATGAGAATGGAGAACCGTGGGCTAGAATTTCCTTTCTTGTCATCTGTTATATATCGATCCCCCTCTTTGCCAGGGATATTTTCGATTTCTCGTACCTGATAAATACCACCAGTTACGTTATTTGGGGATACACAGGCGCCGGTATAGAAATATTCTGTATTATTTGCTCAATTTTTACACTGTATAAAATATATAAGGATAAAAAAATTGATGATCCGTTTAAAATTAATGAAGGAATGTCGTTTGAAAATTCGGTTCCGGTAAGCTATGACGAAGAGGAACTGTACGGACCTTGATGAGTTGACCCGGCCGCATGAGCGGTCCATATTATAAAAACAGGAGTTAAAAAATGGAAGAAATTAAAGGAAAAAGGTTGTTTTTTTACAATTTCTCAAACGCAGGGCAGGCATTGTTTGATACATTATTAATGTCACTGCTCCCGGCCTTTTTATTACCACCAAAAGAAAAAATAGCGGAAGGGATGATTCAATTCCTTTCAACGGATGTCTTCTGGCTTGTTTTCACCGTGCAGGGAATTATAATGATATTCGGAAGGATTATAGATGCTGTCATGGATCCAATTATAGGATCACTTTCCGACCGCAGCCGTTCGAAACTGGGTAGAAGACGTAAATTCCTTATAATCGGCGGGATACCCCTGGCTTTAAGTACGGTACTGGTATTTTTCCCACCTGTTGCCGATACTTCTATGGTTAATGCCATATATTTAGCTATTGTGTTAGGGTCATTCTTTGCCTTTTATACAGTATATGTTGCACCCTATATCGCCCTTATCCATGAATTAGGGCATACGGAAAATAAGCGCATAAATATAGTCACCGTTCAGGCTTATTTTGCTCTCGCCGGGGGTGCTGTCGCCCTGGTTGGCGGCCCGTTCCTCATCAGTTTCTTCAAGGGAATGGGTATGAACGTGGTAGTAGCCTATCAATACATGGCTGTTATACTGGGCATTGTAGGTGCCATTATCCTCTATTTCGCCGTATTTGCCGTGGACGAGAAAAAGTATTCAAATTCCCAACCCAGCTCCGTCCCATTAGGTAAATCCCTTACCAAGACATTAAAAAACAAGCCGTTCATTATCTTCCTGATTACAAACATGACTTTCTGGTTCATATTCAACACGCTTCGCTCTTCCGTTCTTCATATCACGGAGACATTTTTAGGCGGCGACGAAGGAATGGCCGGCTTATACAATATTATCATATTCGCTTCCTCAGGTGTCTGTTTCATTTTTGTGGGATTGATGGCCAAGGTAGTCGGTAAAAAAATCATCTACATGATTGGACTGGGATCCTTTGCCGTAATATCATTCCTGCTTTCCCTTACAGGAATCATACCTGTGAATCCCCAAATCTGGGGTATCATCTGTTTTATCCTCATTGGTATACCCGTTTCCATTTTCCTGACCCTGCCCAATGTATTCATCTCGGAAGTCTGTGATCTGGACCATAAAGCCACGGGAGAATTCAGGCAGGGCATGTTTTTCGGTGTGCATGGATTTTTTGTAAAGGTTATTTTAGGGCTTAGTTTTGCTACGCAATCATTTCTCTATCTTGCTTTCGGAAAAGATGTTTCCAATCCGCTGGGTGTGAGGTTAACTATCATTGTTGCTTCCGTTGTTGCGGTGATTGGTTTTATCGCTTTCATTTTCTATCGTATCCCAAAGCAAAATGAGCAGAATGCGTAGAATATAAGGAGAGTAAAAGGAGGTCTTCCGATGGGGCTGATCCCGGATAAATTGACTAGGAAACTCATGGTTTATTATGTTCTTTCCCAGTTTAGGAAAAAAAAGAAGATGCCGTCTACCTGGCTGGAATTGGGGCATTGTAAAAAATATTCTTTAGAGAAGAAAAACCTGATTCTGGACCTGGAATGTGAAAACGGGAAAGTCGCCATCGAAGCCCTCCGGCCGGACATATTCAAAGTAAGCGCCTTCCAGACCAAGGCCTTTCCCTACGAAACTTACAGCATCATAGAACAGGGCCGGATCAAACTGAAAACCAAAGAAATAAACGGGATGCTTTACATAGAAACGAGTTCAAAAGAGAAGAGCCTTATCGCATCCGTAGATCTGGAAAAATCGACCTTATCATTCATGTACAATGATACCCTGCTCCATTCAGAAGCAAGGGCGGCGGCTCAGTCAGAGGGCTGGGTTTCCTGTGCCAAAAAAACTCATATCCCGGAATATTATGTCGGCTTCGGCCAGAAAACGGGGACCTTTTTCAAGAACAACTCGGAAATGATCATGTACAATACGGATGATCCCAATTACGGACCGACCTCCGACCCCCTCTACCAGTCCTGTCCCGTACAAATAGCCCTTCGTGAAGACGGAACGGCCCATGGCCTGTTTTACGATAATCCGGGATACAGCTTCTTTAAAACAGGCAGCAGGAACCCCCAGGCAAAATCCCACTACTATGCTGAAAACGCTCCCCTCGTCTATTATGTCCTGGCAGGTCCGAGCCTTAAAGACGTCCTTCGTCAAATCGCCGACCTGACAGGGCATTACGAACTGCCGCCACTCTGGGTACTGGGCCATCACCATTCACGGTGGGAAGAAAACGACAGCGAGGAAAGAATGCAGGACCTGGCTGCCACCTTCCGCAAGAAAAATATCCCCTGTGATGTCCTGCACATCGATATAGGACACATGGAAGGGTACAGATGTTTTACCTGGAACCAGAAAACCTATAAAAGGCCGGATGATTTGATCAGGATTTTTCATAATAACGGGTTCAGAGCCGTGATCATTGCCGACCCTGGATTAAAAAAAGATGATGACTGGGATATCTATAAGCAGGGGTTGGATAAAAAATATTTTGTAGTTGATCAGGACGGCAAGCCCGTGATTGCCCCCGTCTGGCCTGGTGACGCCGCTTTTGTAGACTTCACCAATCCGGAAGCCTGCGCCTGGTGGGGCAGTCTTTACAGGGATTATGTGAAAAAGGGGTTGGACGGTTTCTGGAATGACATGAATGAACCGTCCCAGTTCACGAAACACCGTACAATGCCGGACGACGCCGTACACAAAGGCGGTGACGGCCATCCCTCTTCCAGACACGCACGCATCCATAACCTGTACGGTTTTCTCATGGCAAGGGCAACCTATGAGGGTCTGAAAAAACTCATGCCGAAAAAAAGGTTCTTCCTTTTTTCCCGTTCCTCCTATACAGGCATCCAGCGGTATGCCTCCACGTGGACGGGCGACAACAGGAGTATTTTTGCCCATCTCAAACTGTCCATACCCATGGTTCTTAACATGGGTCTTTCCGGCCAGATAATGACGGGCCCGGATATCGGGGGTTTCTGGGGGCACACGAACCGGGAACTGCTTGTCCGCTGGATGGAGATCGGCGCCTTTTACCCCTTTTCACGAAACCACACGGCCCGGGACACGCGCGCCCAGGAAGTCTGGAAATTCGACTTTAAAACGGAAAATGCCTGCCGAAAATACATCGCCCTCCGCTACATGCTGTTGCCTTACCTCTACACGAGCCTGGAAGAGGGAACACGGGAGGGTATACCGATGATGAGGCCATTGTGTATCGAATTCCCTTATGACCGCCAATGCCTGCAGAAAAGGTTTGCTGAAACGGAATTCCTCTGCGGTGCCGACCTCCTGGTCGCGCCCATTATGAAGACAAAATCATACATGCGCCAGGTCTATTTCCCTGAAGGACCGGATTGGCATGACTTCTGGACGGGAAGACTCTACGAAGGAGGGAGTACCAGGATAGTGGACGCCCCGATAGACGTTATACCTGTTTTCGTACGCCGGGGAGCTGTGATACCGATGATTCAAACCATTCAATCAACGAGGGATTACCCGTTGCAGAAAATCATTCTCAATGTTTATCCGGCATTGAGGATAAGCGGCAGCCTTTACATAGATGATGGGATAACCTATGATTTCACGAAAAACAAGTACAGCCTCCTCTCGATTGAAGGGAGTCTGAGAGATAATAAGCTCCTGTTGACTGTTACCCGTCAAAAGGGGAAATTAAGTCCTGCACTTCATAAGCATTCCGGTATTACTTATAAAATTCTCAAGCAGGAACAACCCGTAACGGATATAAGAATCAATGGAAGGTCTCTTATGAATAAAAAAGAAGCCTGGGAAATCACGGAATCCTGGCTTACGATAAAACAGGTCCCTTCATCCCTTCCCCAGAAAATCGAAATCATGTATAAACCAAAAAAGGGAGTGATTTAGCTGATATATTACAGAAAAGCTACAGTAGAAGACCTCGATACCCTTGTAAATATGAGAATCCAGTTTCTTGAGGAAGTGCAATCGAGCATTAATGAGACGGCTTACCCCCTGTTGAGGGAAAATCTTGAAACCTATTTTAAGTATACATTATCCACAAACGAGTTCATTGCGTGGCTCGCTCTCTGCGAAGAGGAGGTTATTGCCACCAGCGGCCTTACCTTTTATACTGTACCCCCGACCTTCAGAAATTTGACGGGGAGGATAGGTTATATCATGAATATGTATACCCTTCCCGATTACAGAAACAAAGGTATCGGGACTGAACTTTTTAAGCGAATTGCACAGGAAGCGATAGACCTGGGATGTAAAAAATTAAGCCTTCATGCCACGGAAATGGGGACAAGACTCTACAGAAAATTCGGCTTTGAGGAATTGAATGATCCTGAACTTGTATTAATTATGGAATAGATAAATACGGGAGCGACGGGGCTCGAACCCGCGATCTCCGGCTTGACAGGCCAGCGCGATAACCAGCTTCGCTACGCCCCCATAAAAACGGTAGGGTTAAAATGACGAAAAAAAGACGAATTGTCAAGGGGTTCGGGGTTGTTTTAACCAATCACGACTAACCTCTTTGTAAAATTATATTGTTGTCCTGATTAATGGAAATGAGAGAAAAGGAATACGCCTCTGCAATGATCCTGAATGTCCGTTCAGAAAAGAAACAGACATGCGTCTGGTCCTGGATATACCACCAGGGCAAGAATTTATCCCTGTCTTCGTCATGCAATTGTGTACGGATAATCAGGATTCCCTCCGGTTTCAATAAATCATGAAAAAACCGGAACCATTGCCCCGGATCATAAAGATGTTCCAATACTTCCAGGAGAATAATGCCGTCATAAGCCCCGGTTTTTAAGACATCCCTATTCGGGGCAAAATGCTTGTCATAACAGTCAATATTAAAATCCCGTTCTTCTAATAAATCCGCAAGGACAGGATTGGGACCGCTGCCAAAATCCAATACTGTAGAAGGGGGACGGAGGTACTTTAACACCACATTTTCGATGAAATTTCCCAGATATTTCACATAACCGGCATTCCGTACCGAATTATCATGTAATAGATACCGCTTTTTCTCATCTTCCTCACTCAAAAGAAACTCTTTCCCGACAATTACCAGCCCGCAGTACCGGCAATAGAAAAAATTCCGGGGATCCCCCAGCCATTCTTCCATACCCATTGAACGAGGTGTCCCACAAACCGGACAACCAATACCCTTATTTTCCGAATCCTGACTCCTGATTTCTGCCTCCTGTCTCCTGCCTTCTGTCTTCTGTCTTCTGACTCCTGATTTCTGAATCCTGACTTCTAACTCTATATTTTCTTCAACAGATTAGCCATCTCGATAGCCGTTAAAGCGGCATCAAAACCCTTGTTTCCCGACTTTGTCCCGGCTCTTTCAATCGCCTGTTCAATGGAATCCGTTGTGAGTACACCGAAGACTACAGGGGTCTCTGTCTTAAGGGTGACGGCGGCAATTCCCTTTGAAACCTCGGCCGCTATGTAGTCAAAGTGAGGGGTGGCGCCCCTGATCAACGCTCCCAAGCAGATGACGGCATTGTATTTTTCAGAACCAGCCATTTTCTGGGCAACGAGCGGTATTTCAAATGATCCGGGGACCCAGGCAACCTCGATATTTTTTTCAGCCACGCCGTGCCTGACAAGACCATCGAGGGCGCCGCCCAAAAGTTTCTGCGAGATGAATTCATTGAACCGGGAAACGACTATTCCCACCTTTAAATCCTCTCCTGTCAATTGCCCTTCAAAAATCTTAACTGCATCCATACTCATGAAAACTCCTTGTTTATATGTTGATAATATGACCCAGCTTATCCTTCTTTGTCTTTAAGTAAAAGCTGTTCGTTGAAACCGGTTCCACTTCAATGGGAATCCTTTTAGTTACCTTAAGCCCGTAGCCGGAAAGACCGGCGATTTTACGCGGATTATTCGTCAACAGATGAATGGAGGAAAGCCCTAAATCCACCAGGATCTGGGCACCGATCCCATAATCCCTTAAATCCGCGCCGAACCCCAATGCCTCGTTAGCTTCCACCGTATCCTTGCCCTTATCCTGCAATTCATATGCTTTCAGCTTGTGCAGCAGCCCTATCCCGCGGCCTTCCTGCCTCATGTACAATATGACACCCTCTTTATTAGCGGCAATGACTTCCATCGCTTTATGCAGCTGGGAACCGCAGTCACAGCGCAATGACCCAAGGGCATCCCCGGTAAGGCACTCGGAATGCACACGTACCAGCACATTCTCCTTATCCCTGACCTCTCCCCTGACCAATGCCATATGACATTCCCCGTCCAGAAGGGATTCATAAGCGTGTATGACAAATTCCCCGTATTGCGTGGGAAGCTTTGTAACGGCCGCTTTTTTAATCAGTTTTTCGTTCTGCGTCCTGTATTTGATCAGATCCGCGATCGATATAAGCGGAAGCTTGTGTATTTCACCAAATTTTTTAAGTTCGGGCAGACGGGCCATGGTCCCGTCCTCGTTCATTATTTCACAGATCACGCCGGCCGGAAACAATCCGGCCATTTTGGCGAGGTCCACACTCGCCTCGGTATGACCGGCTCTTTTTAAAACCCCGCCCTCCTTGTAGCGCAGGGGAAAAATATGACCCGGTTTGACAAGATCATCCGCTTTGGTATGGTGCTCCACCAGCGTCATCACCGTCTGCCATCTCTCGTACGCTGAAATGCCGGTTCGGCACGTCCGGGCGTCTACTGAAACGGTGAAAGCCGTTTTCATATGGTCGCTCATTTCACTGACCATGGGAGGTATGGACAACTCATCCAGCCTTTCTCCCAGCATGGGCACACAGATAAGGCCCCTGCCGTGTTTTGCCATGAAATTAATGTTTTCAGGCGAGGCTTTTTCCGCGGCCATGATGAGATCACCTTCATTCTCCCTGTCCTCGTCATCAACAACGATTATAATTTCGCCATGCTTTATTCTTTCTATTGCTTCATCTATTGTAATAAATCCCATAGGGTGCTCCTTCCTGTTAAAATCCCATTTCTTTGAGTGACTCAAGTGTTAACCGGGATGACGGCCTGTTCTTATCCTCTTGAAAATTGATAAGCCGTTCGACATACTTGCTTAAAACATCGCATTCCACATTCACCTGGTCACCAATCCGCTTTTTTTTCAGCACGGTCTGTTCAAGTGTGTGGGGAATGACGGCAACGCTGAACCGGGCATCTTCGCAATCGGCTATGGTCAGACTCACACCGTCGATAGCGACTGAACCCTTGTACGCTATGTATTTCATATAGAACGGGTCTATCCGAAAGGAAATAACAACTGAATCCTGCTCCTGTTGCAAGCCGGCAATTGTTCCCGTGCAGTCAACATGTCCCAGGACAAGATGCCCGCCCAGGCGCGAGGACAAGGTCAAAGCCCGTTCCAGGTTCACACTGTCGGACCGCGTCAATTTACTGAATGTCGATTTTTCCATGGTTTCCCGGGATAAATCAGCCGAAAAACATGTCTCCTTTTTCTCCGTAACCGTTACACAAACGCCATTGACTGCAATACTGTCTCCAACCTGCGTATCATCTAAAATAATTTTGCACTGCACGGAAAGACGTGCCCCTTTCACCGTTCGCTTAATCTCATTGACAGACCCTATTTCCTCGATAATTCCGGTAAACATGTTATCCCTTCTTCCTTCTGTTATATAATAGCATCACATCATCTTCGAAACGTTTCATCTCCTTTAATTCAAGCAGAACCGATTCCTCCAGTGAATCTTTTTCCCTGCCGCCGGCAAACGAAAGGCCCTGTTTCCCACCGAGGATTTTTGGTGCCAGGAAAAGGCAGAGTGAATCGAAAAGCCCCTGGTCCAGAAAGGAACCGGTTACCTCGCTTCCCCCTTCCACAAAAAGAGAAAATAAGCCCCTGTTCCCCAGTTCCTGTAATAGCTCCTTTAAATTCACCCTTCCGTCCTGTGAAGAAAAAATTAAGACCTCCGTCCCCCTCGCCATGTACTTTTTCACCAGTTCTTCATCCATATTCGACGTGGTTGCGATGATGGTTCGTCCGGCATCCCTGCCTTTCAATACCGTTGCCGATAACGGTGTCCGTCCGGAACTGTCAAGGACTATCCTGACAGGCCTTTTTTTCCGTTTTCCCTTTTGCCTTGCGGTCAACTCGGGATCATCGGCGATAACGGTATTCACCCCCGCGAGTATGCCGTCATGTAAAGAACGTAAATAATGAACATATTCCCTGGCGGCTTCACCGGTGATCCATCGGCTCTGACCGGTTCTCGTGGCGATTTTACCGTCCAGGGTTACCGCTGATTTCAGGGTAACAAAGGGAATCCCGGCGGTAATATGCTTCAAATAAAACCTGTTCAACTCCCGGGCCTCTTCCTCCATGACAGGAACGGTAACCTCGATCCCCGCTTTTTTCAGGACGGCTATCCCTTTTCCCTTGACCAGGCCATTGGGATCTTCCATGCCGATCACAACCCTGCCAATCCTTTCCTCGATTATCCGGTCCGTGCAGGGGGGTGTTTTACCGAAATGACAGCAAGGCTCCAGGTTCACATAGAGAGTGGCTCCGGCAGCGCTTTCCTTCACACTGTTGAATGCATTCACTTCCGCATGGGGCTGGCCGGCTTTCTTATGATAACCCCGGCCGATGATACGGCCGTTTTTTACGATCACAGCCCCCACCATCGGGTTGGGAGAAGTTTTACCTTTTCCTTTTTCACCCAGCTTAAGGGCCATCTTCATAAAACGTTTATCTACTTTCAATTCGCCGTTCATCTTTCCAAAACCCTTATATTTCGATTCTGTCAACGCCTTTTTACAACAGGCCGTTTGAATCACTTATAAGTTGACAGGGAGAATTAATGATAGGATATAAGGATATAAATAAGAATATCTGACAAAGCCTTCTCCCATCCAGACTATCACTGTCGGCTCCGGATTCACACCGGATCTGCGTTAACGCTCGCGGGCTTCTGAAAGTCAGTTACCGCCGGTTAAGGAATTTCACCTTTCCCTGAAAACTTCACATTAAAGATATATAATTTTTTTAGATTATGCAAGAGTGTATCCCGAGTTCCTGATGTTAAAAGTCTTTCCTTGACAGTCCCATTGAGAAAACCTATCATTTTATATGGATGGGTAGATATAAACCGGGCCTTTTCATCGATTGTATCGATGCACCGTATCATTTCCAGCTCTTCAGGGGAATTATGGAGGTTGTTAAAAGGAGCAGGGCCAACCTCTATATAAAAATCTATGAACCCTTTTTCACAACCAGGCGCGGGCAGGGCTCGGCTTGTATATTATCTTTAATATAGGAACACAAATATTCGGCGGCACCATAAGACATGAAAATTTTAAGAAAAAAGGATCAACCTTCGTGATCGAAATTCCCACGGAAAATCTTATGCTTTAAAACTATATTCAGGCTAGCGTTATTTTACCAACATGCCAGGACTCCTTTGACCGCTACTTCTGTTTCCAATTTAGGAAAAAAAGATTAAAATACAGATGATGAAAGACAGTATCATTATACGGGTCACTACCGCCATTACAACCGTAACAGGCACCATCGTACTTGGCGCCTGGTTCTTTCAACCGCCCGTCATAGGCCTTACCACACGTGAGCCGGGTACAGACGGCCGGGTCGAATTTAAAAATGAAAAAACAAGCGAAGTAAAAATCGGCGAATATTTCCAGAAATATACTGCTGAAGCGGGAACAGACTCCGGCTCATGGCCTGCCTTCAGGGGTAAAAACCGTGACAACATTGACAAGGTCAATACCGGGTTGGCAGATGAATGGCCGGAATCAGGTCCCAGAGTTCTCTGGTCAATAGACCTGGGGGAAGGCCACGCCGGTGCAGCCATTCACTCCGGCAGGGTGTATATCCTTGATTATGATGAAGCGAGGAGAAGCGACGCATTAAGATGCTTTTCTTTTTCCACGGGTAAGGAACTCTGGCGCAGGTGGTATGCCATGCCGTTGAAGAGGAACCACGGCAGGTCGCGCACCGTACCGGCTGTTACGGATAAATTTGTCGTTACCATCGGTCCGAAGGGCCATGTCATGTGTGCGGACAGCATTAACGGGGATTTCCTTTGGGGAATCGACCTGGTCAAAGAATACGGGTCTGTCATTCCGGATTGGTATGCCGGCCAATGCCCCCTGATCGATGACGGCATGGCCGTCATCGCCCCTGCGGGAAAAAGCCTTCTCGTCGGTGTGGATTGTGGCACAGGAAAGATTCTCTTTGACACGCCCAATCAGGATAACTTTAAAATGTCCCATTCCTCAGTTATGATAATGAATTTCAATGGAAAGCGAATTTACCTGTACTCGGCATTGGGCGGATTGACGGGTATTTCAGCGGACAAACACGACATGGGCAGGGTCCTGTTCACAACAAGGGAATGGACCAATTCCGTGATAGCTCCTTCCCCCGTCGCCTTCCCGGACGGCCGGATTTTCGCCACGGCAGGATACGGCGCCGGAAGCATGCTGTTGAAGCTGGAATATTCCGGGAACAGATATTCAATAAAAAAAATATATTCGAACAAGCCGGAGGAAAACTTCTCCTCCGAACAGCAGACCCCGGTACTTGTTGACGGATTCCTGTTCGGGATTCTCCCTAAGGACGGCGGTTCTTACCGGAACCAGTTCGCGTGCTATGACCCCCGGGGACGGATAGTCTGGACATCGGGTAAAACCCGCCAATTCGGACTCGGCCCTTTTCTATATGCGGATAGCAAGTTTTTTATCCTTTCGGACGACGGGATTTTGACCATGGCCCGTTTTTCCCTGGAATCCTTCAAGGTCCTGTCCCAGGTTAAAATTATTGAAGGAAGGGATTGCTGGGCACCCCTCGCCCTGGCGGATGGAAAGATGCTTTTACGAAGCTCAAAAAAAATGATTTGCATTGATCTGAAATTGACAGAGCAAAGCCAATAGAATACAATCGGTAAACAGAAAGGATCATCTCATGGATTTTATTCCCCTCATCTGGCTCATACTGGGTGTAGTCATCATGGGATTGGAATTCGTCATTCCCGGTTTTGTCGTCTTTTTTTTCGGTGTGGGAGCCCTTCTCGTTGCCGGATTGAGTTGGCTTGTACCCGGCTTAAAAGACAATATTTTCCTTCAAATACTCATCTGGCTGGCATCCTCAGGCCTTACCCTTGGTTTTTTCAGAAAATATTTCGCCTCCATTTTCAAGGGAAAAGTAATCAAGGACAAGGGAGAAGACGAATTTGTCATGCAGCGGGCGACCGTTACCGAAGAAATAAAGAAGAACAAGTACGGGCGGGTCACTTTTCAAGGGACAAGCTGGAAAGCCATTTCTTATGATGAAAATATCGGTGTCGGCGACCAGGTTGAAATCATGAAAAAAGACAACCTCACCCTCGTTGTCAAAAAAATATATGAAATTGAAGATTGATTAATTAAAAGGAGGTAGTAATGCCCGGATTTTTCATAATTCTCGCTATCATAGCCTTTATAGCGGTTATGGCCAGCCTCATTAAAATAGTGCCGGAACAAATGGCCTATATTGTTGAGCAGCTCGGCAAATACCAGAAAACGTTAAAAGCAGGTATGCACATTCTCATACCCTTTATCCAGACTGTGGCGTATAAACACATTTTAAAAGAGGAGGTCGTGGACGTGGCCCCCCAGACCTGTATCACCAAGGACAATGTCCAGGTGGAAGTGGACGGGATTCTCTACTTGAAGGTAATGGACCCGTATAAGGCAAGCTACGGGATTGACCGGTATAAATTCGCCACCATCCAGCTGGCCCAGACCACGATGCGGTCGGAACTGGGTAAAATAGAACTGGACCGGAGCTTCACGGAAAGGGACTCTCTCAATAACAACATCGTCAAGGCTATTGACGAAGCCTCCGATCCCTGGGGCATCAAGGTGACCCGGTATGAAATCAGGGATATCGTCCCGTCCCGCACTGTCCAGGACGCGATGGAAAAACAGGTAAGGGCGGAACGTTTAAAACGCGCCGAGATCCTTAAAAGCGAGGGTGAAAAGGCGGCCCGTATCAATGTTTCCATCGGCCAGAAGGAGGAAGCCATCAACCTGAGCAAGGCAGAACGGCAGAAAAAAATGAATGAAGCGGACGGCAGGGCAAAGGCCATAGAATTGATTGCCGAATCAACGGCCAACGGGATAACAAATATATCCAAATCAATCAACCAGAAGAAAGGCAAGGAAGCGGTTGCCTTCAGGATTGCGGAGCAGTTTATTGCGGAATTGGGAAATATTTTAGGGAAGGCAAACATTTCCATCCTTCCCCAGGATTTGGCCCAGCTTAAAGGAACCCTTAAATCCCTCATAACAGGGATTGAAGGTCCCAAAACGGTTTCACAGCTTCTTGACACGGGTAAAAGCAAAGAAAAGTCAACACTGGAGAGGAGGTAAATATGTTCGGAGATATTCTTTCTTTAGGCTCACTCATTACCCTGGTTCTCATTTTTGCCTGGGGATTGATTAAAAGTATTAGAATCGTACCGGCACAGAATGCCTATATTGTTGAAAGGCTCGGTAAATACAATAAAACACTCGAGGCGGGATTTCACATCCTCATTCCTTTTATGGACAAGGTGCGGTACAAGCATTCCCTGAAGGAAAGGGCCATCGACGTCCCGTCCCAACCCTGTTTTACCAAGGACAATGTCAAGGTGGAAGTGGACGGTGTTCTGTATTTAAAGGTCGTTGATCCCAAGCTGGCCAGTTACGGGATTAACCAGTATCTCTACGCGGCGCGGCTCATGGCCCAGACGACAATGCGTTCCGTTATCGGAAAAATAGACCTTGATAAGGCCTTTGAAGAACGGGAAATGATCAATGCCCAGGTGGTTAAAAGCGTCGACGATGCCTCCGATCCCTGGGGTGTCAAGGTAACGCGGTATGAAATCCAGAACATCCGTGTTCCCAGGGAAATCCTCTCCGTCATGGAAGTGCAGATGGAAGCGGAACGTGTTAAAAGAGCAGACATCGCTAAAAGCGAGGGGGACAAGCAGTCACGGATCAACTATTCTCTCGGTGTCATGGAAGAGGCCATCAATAAAAGTGAAGGTGAAAAACAGCGGCTAATCAATGAAGCGGAAGGCAAGGCCAAGGAAATCGAAGCCCTTGCCCTGGCAACAGCCGCCGGAATAGATAAAGTGGCCCAGGCCCTGCAGAGTGAAGGCGGGGATGATGCCGTCGCTCTCCGGCTTTCCGAAAACTATATCGGCGAACTTAAAAAGCTTGCCAATGAAAAGACGGACATCATCATGCCCCTGAATCTTGGCGATATCAGTTCCATCATTCAATCCATTAAATCAATATTACAGGAAAACAAGTAATCCTTATATACTGCCTGCGGGGTTTTTCCCCGCAGGAATTTTTTAACAAAAGAAGCAATCCTCTTTGACAGCGGCGGTTTACTCAATAGTAAAACCATTTTTAAACGGCCAAACCCTGATCAAAGCCTTCCCGAGTAAATTATCCAATTTTACAGGTCCGTAAACCCGTGCATCCCGGGACCTGTCCCTGTTGTCCCCCATTGGGAAAAAAGAGTCTTCCGGGATATAGAAACCCAGTTCCTTTTTCCTGTAAAGGTCGGATACCTCGCGGTCAGCCGGATTCCGTTCCCGGGCAATCCTGTAATTCATCATTTCCAGTGAATAGGTGTCCTGCCCTTTGGAGGGATCCAGGAGTCTCCTCACAGGATAATGAAGTCCAAGCCTTTTCTGAAGGTCACTTTCCGTTATCCATTCCGATTCACCCCGCATGAGCAGTTCCGCATTGCCGTTCCTGAATCGAATCCTTTCCCCGCCCTCGCCAATCACTCTTTTCAATAAAAGACGCGGCCTCGGATTCCCGTACTCGTCCCGGTCAATATCCACCAGCGTAAGTGTGGCAATAAAAAGAAATTTATGCAGAACACGTTCAAACGGCCCCATCGGTTTGAGGGAAGGATCGGGATTCAAAAACATGATCACTTCCCCGTGTTCCGGTTTCCTGAAAACATCCGTACCGAATAGATCCCGGATAATTTCAGGACCGAAGGACATTTTATCCATCACGGCCCTTGTCCCTATTTCTATGGTGGGAATCATGGAACCCGTGGGGATGACATACAATTCAAAAAAAAGACTTTGGATGACTATGACGACAACAAGGGCAAAGAGTATTGCTTCCGCCAGCTCACGGAAGATATTTTTCTTTTTGGCTTTATGCGCCTTCAGGTTTCGTTTATACCTGCGGTGATTAAGGTACCGTTCTGTGAACGAAACAACCGCTCCGGGAAAATTCATCTCCATACCATATATGATTTTATTTATATAGACAAGAAGTTTACATTGAGAGTTTTTTGCGCTGTACCTTTTTAGGCCATTTGTCGGGCTGCACAGGAAGCCCGGCTCTACTTCGCTCCGCTCAGATGCCGCCGT
>JAFGKU010000190.1 GCA_016928415.1 Spirochaetales bacterium | reverse complement strand
TAAGGCACTGTTGAGAGAAAAAATGGGTTAGAATTTTGGATGAGGCAAAGTAGTTTTTTGGGTTAGAATTTGATTGAGGCAACGCGGGGATTTGACAATTTGGTACTCTTAAGATACTATTGTCCCATTGAGCCCATAATTAAAAAATCGAGGAGGACTTTCATGGAGCAAACTAAAATTTTTTTAAATGAATCGGAGATGCCAAGGCAATGGTACAACCTTGCCGCGGACCTTCCCACACCCCTGCAGCCGCCGCTTGGTCCCGACGGGAAACCTGTCAGCCCTGACATGCTGGCCCCGGTATTCCCGATGAACCTGATTGAACAGGAAGTGAGTGCGGAGCGCTGGATAGACATCCCGGAGGAGGTCCTTGCGCTGCTCTCCAAATGGAGGCCTTCTCCATTACACAGGGCATATGCGCTTGAAAAGGCGTTAGGTACACCGGCCAAAATATATTATAAAAACGAGAGCGTTTCCCCTCCGGGAAGCCATAAACCCAATACAGCCGTTCCCCAGGCATGGTACAACAAGCAGTTCGGCATCAAGAAATTAACCACGGAAACAGGCGCCGGCCAATGGGGCAGTGCCCTTGCCTTTGCCTGCGCCCTGGTAGGCCTGGAATGCAAGGTATATATGGTGCGGATAAGTTTTGACCAGAAACCGTTCCGCAAGCTGATGATGCAGACATGGGGTGCCACATGCATCGCCAGTCCCAGCAGCCAGACCGACCCCGGCAGGGGCATTCTCGCCAAGATGCCGGACACTCCCGGAAGCCTCGGTATAGCGATAAGCGAGGCAATCTGGGAAGCCGTTATGGATAAAAAAGCTGAAACGCGGTATTCCCTGGGCAGCGTATTGAACCATGTCATGCTTCACCAGACAATCATCGGCCTTGAAGCCAAGAAGCAACTGGAAAAAGCGGGCGTGAAGAAGGTGGATATCGTTATCGGATGCGCCGGCGGCGGAAGCAATTTTGCCGGCCTTTCATTCCCGTTTGTCGCGGATAAAATCAATGGCGCAAAAATCGATATCATACCGGTCGAACCCTCATCCTGTCCCACAATGACAAAAGCACCTTTCGTTTACGACCACGGCGATACGGCGAAAATGACGCCGCTTCTGCCCATGTATTCACTCGGTCACGATTTTATTCCGCCGCCAATCCACGCGGGCGGGTTAAGGTACCACGGAATGGCGCCTCTGGTCAGTCAGGCGATTGTGGAAGGACTCCTGACGCCGAGGGCAATTCATCAGCTGGAATGCTACGAGGCGGCCGTATTTTTCGCCAAAACGGAGGGCATTATCTGCGCGCCTGAAACGTCCCATGCGATAGCGGCCGTTATCCAGGAAGCAAAGAAGGCCAAGGAGGAAGGAAAGGAAAAAGTCATCCTCTTTAACATGAGCGGACACGGTTTGATGGACCTTACCGGGTACGAGAAATTCTTCGCCGGGCAGCTTGTCGATTACGCCCTGCCGGAAGAGGAAATCAAGAAATCCCTGCAGGCTATTGAAGGATTACCGAAACCTTCAATGGCGAAAACGGGTAAATGGTAAAAATAACGCATGGTTGTCCGGCTTCCCGCCGGACAACCTGCCTGGAACGGATATGATAGACCAGTACGATAACGAAGAAGTTTACTGCCGGAAACTCGGGCATCACCTGAAGTTCAGTTATTGCAGGAGAGAGCGTGAAAACCTGCCGTGCGCCGGCATCCGCAACTGCTGGTTCCGGAGGATACCGTTGGATGAATTTCTTTCGGAGAATTATACCGAAGAAGAATTAGAAATGATGGAGCGTCCGGTCAAGAGTAAAATGGAAACGATTTACGATATCATAACCAGGGCAAAGGGAAATTCTGATAAATAAAGGGCACCTCTGAAAATTATTGATTTATCTTGGGCAACCTCTAAAAACCCCTTTTAAAGAGGGTTTAAATTGCCCACGCACAGGACGCTAAAACGCCATAGCGTTTTATAACGGCTCCAAAAGGAGGTTTTTGGAGGTGCCTTAAAAAAATCATTTTATAATTCTTGATGCTTAACAAGGGGAGCATGCCATGGAATTCATTCATACCGCCGACTGGCATCTTGACAATCCTTTCTCGTCTTTTGACCCGGAAACAAGGGCTAAACTGAACGAGGCCAGGTATGAATCAGTACAAATGATTTTTGAATATGCACGGAAGGAAAGTATACCCCTTGTCCTTTGCGCGGGAGACCAGCTCGACGATGGGCAGTTTGCCGAAAAAGGAGTTCTTTTCAAGCTCCTCGAACTGGTTTCGGGATACCCGGATATCCGGGTAGTCATGATAACTGGGAACCATGACCCGAACCTTTCCGGGACTGTCTATTCGAGGGTTGAAAACAGGCTGTTCCCGGCCAATCTCCTGTTCATAAACGAGAAGAGGGTTCTAACCATGGAAGACCTGGATGCGAGAATTTTCGCCGCTCCCTTATCCAGAAAAAACGGTACGGTGAATCCCCTTACCTTCATCCGGGCCGGTGAAATGAAGGGCGGTCTTATCAACATAGGTCTGGGACACGGCAGCGTCGCCATCGCGCCGGGTAAATACAGTCCCGACGATTTTCCCATCGAACCCGGGTTTGCACAAAGCGCCGGATTGGATTACCTCGCCCTCGGCCATTTCCATTCCTTTTTAAAGATAGACGACAGGACGTATTATCCCGGCACGCATGAAAAATTGACCTTTGACGATAATTGCGGGGTTTTACGCGTCAGGATAGAAGGAAAGGGGAGCCTGCCCCGCGTTGAAAACGTGGCGGAAAAAACCTCCCTGTTTTCCTGGAAAACCCGGAACCTGGTTCTTACCGGCAGCAGCCTTGAATCCTTTAAACAGGAGATGGAAGGGGCAAAGCCGGATAATGTGGTCAGGAAAATTATTTTATCCGGAATGCTGGACGTAGAACAGTATAATTTTTATCATGATATTCTGGAACGGTTCAAGGACAACCGGGATATGATAGAAGACCGTGTCCGCATTAATCCGGATGAAGAATCCATCCTGAACCTGACCGACGGATTCATGACAGGTGTCGTCAAGCGGCTGTTGGAATTGAAGTCACAGGGAAACGATATACGTACTTTTCCCGGCCTGGAAGAATTTTCTGATGACATAAACGCGGAAGAAATCATAGACAGGGCGCTCCTGGACGTTTTCGAGTTCTACAGGGAAAGGGAAGGAACATAATACATGTATCTTTCTGCCCTGGAAATTGAAGATTTCAGGAATATCGGGAAACTCAAACTCGATTTTTCCGAAAAGGTTAACCTGTTGTCCGGGCCAAATGGGATCGGAAAATCGACGATTTTACAGGCCATTCAACTTGCCCTGGCCGGAAATCCTTCCAGTAAGGACCGGAAACTCGAAAACGATATTGTGCCCTGGGGTACACGGTTAAAACCGAAAATCCGCCTGTCGCTTTATAAGTCCAGGGAGAAAATATACAGGATTGAGAAAACATTTCTCAAGGGGGAATGCCTCCTCTTTTTAAATGACAGGAAGATCGCGGAAGGGAAGGAGGCGCTGGAAGAAATACTGGCCCTTTTGGGATTGACTCGTGAAACGCTAAGTCTGCTGGACCTTCTGTTTGTCGAGCAGGGTAAATCCTTAAGCCTTTTTGAACCGAAAACACCATTGACTGATGATGTAAAATCGCTTTTTAAGGATATTCTCAAGGAAAACCTTTATTCGTCCAATGCACTGGCTTTTGAAACGAATTTAAAGAAAGAATACGAGGCTGTCCTGAGTAAAAGGGGAGGCGTCAAAAAAAATACACTGTACGAGAAACTGGCTGCGCAGGAAAAGGATATCAGGGAAAGACTTGCCGAAAAGGCCCATGATCTTGCACACATGGAATCCCTTGTCCGGGAACTGGAGGTGCTTGATTCCGGGATTTCAGAAGAGAACAAACGAATCCAGGATTATGAAAAGGAAAAGACCGCGCTCAACGCAAGATTAAAGCTGTTTGAAAGATTGACGATTGCCGGGCATGCCTGGGAGAAGACAAGGAAATATGAGGAATTGCTGGAACTGAAAGAAAATCTTGCGAATATTCATGCGGAGTTACGGGCGGTTTCGGCCGCTTTGCTGGAAAAGCTTGCCGGTGAGGAACAACGGATTGAACAATCCCTACGATTCTTGAAGGAGAAAGGTAAGGAACTGGATGTCCTTGACCGGAAAGTGGCGGCATTCACGCCTGTAAACAAGGATGATATTGCCGCTTCCGATGAATTGACCGGTAAGATCAGGGCAATGGACGCTAAACTGAACAGCGTGAAGTCCTCTATGCAACTGGTGGTCGGTATAACTCCCCAAAAACCATTCGAGTGCCGTTTGAAAAAAGATGAGGAGGAATACAGACCTGAGGTTATATCCGGGTTTAGGGAAATTACCGATTTTACTTCCCTTTCGTTGATTCGTGATAATGAATATGAAATGCGTATCAATGGAAGCCTGAAAGACGTTGATATCGAAGCTTATAAAAATGCGTTTACCGGGTATCAAAAGGACCTGGCATCCATTTTAAATAAATACGGTGCTTCCGATGTCAAAGAATTGAAAGAAAGGGCATCGGTGTATCGGGATCTTGTCAATGAGCGGGAACTGGCGAAAAGCCGCCTTGGCAGTGCCGGTACAGAGGCGGAATGGGTTGAAAAGAAACGGGCAACGGCGCAAAGAATCGGGGAAATAAAAAAACAGCTGGATGATCTGGTAAAAGGGGAAACGGCGGGGGATAACCCGGATACCGGCCGGTATTCCGGGGCAACATTGGCTGATTTGAATAATGCCTGTATAAAGAACAATACCCTTAAGGGGTCCTATTCAGAACGGCTTAACGAAATATTGAAGGACAAAAAGGAAGAGGATCTTTACGGTGAGTATTGCGAAAAAAAAGAAGTTTTGGAATCGATAAAAAAAGAATTGGACAATACCGGTTTCCCTGGATTGAACAGGGAAGATACGGAAAAGAATCTGGAAAAAATTGAAAGGACATTGACCCGGGCCGGTGAAAAGCTCATTGAAAAAATGAAAGCATGTGAAAACCTTAAGGGGAAATTGACAAACGCCCCCCGTCTGGCGGCGGATAAAAATAAACTTGAAACCGAATTGAACCTTCTTCTTCCGCAGGTAAAACAGGAGAAAACCCGGGTTTTTTCGATGATGCTTCTGGACGGCGTGATACAGGAGCAGAAGAAAGTACTGGAGGAGGAGATATTCAAGCCTTTCGGTGAAAAAATTGCGGAGCGATTTGAATACCTGGTCGGGGATCGATACAGATTGACGGTGAATGACGGGATGGAACTGGCGCTTGAGGCTAAAACGCTTAAGGAGGATTACCAGGCCATATCCGTTTCCCCGCTATCCTTCGGGACCCAGGAGCAGCTTTCCTTTCTTTTCCGGCTGGCCATGGCCGAAACACTTACGGATGACAGCATCAAGTTCATGGTATTGGATGATTCTTTTGTCAATTCTGATGAAAACAGGTTCAAGGCATTGTCACGAATAATATCGGAGAAATCGGAAACCGTCCAATTCATCATATTTACCTGCCGGGATTCAGGTTACGCGGCTGACCTGGCCAGTTCCAATACAATCGATCTTGCTCAACTAATGTGAGTGAATAAATAAGAATTAAGGGTCTGTTGACACGATATACGTCATTTTATAGATTTATTGTAAAGCAATTGGCTGAATGATTGATCATAGGAGAATAAAATGCATAGAAAATTTTTAACGGCTTTTCCCTTACTGTTTATTCCGGTTTTTTTTATATTATTCGTTTCCTGCGAACCGGCTAAACTCCCTCCTGATGAAGCTGTTAAAAAGCTGGACCGCCTGTTGAATAATGTAAATGTCTACGACGCGATTGTAAGGCAGGGAGACACACTCATCACACGTGAGAACCGGGACCTGAAAGCCAGTCTGCCTGATATAGATAAATTCCCCATGACCGTTGACCCGAGGATAGGCATCCACGATGAAGCGGTGTCGGTCTTTGTATCAACGGAGAAATCGGGAAGAAAGGAACCGGATAACTGGTTGACGATAATGACCGAGCGTTTCAACGACAGGCAGGTCAAGCTCTCCAACGGCAACACGGCAAAAGTAATTGTCCGCTCCATAGCTTCGGGCACCGGCCATGAGTATATTGCATCGGGCAAGTATTTCCCGACCGCTTTTTCCCCGTCAAATATACTCTGGGTCAATATGGTCTCCGCTTACGGTGTTAAAATGACGCCTGTTGCCGATTCGCTTGTGAATAACACGGCCGGCATTATCATGAAGAACGCGGTGTATGACCGGCTGACCGGGAAATACGGTGAACTGAATATCAAGAACCTGATAACGGCTGTTGTCCAGGGAGACCTGCGCATGGGATACACCAACCCGTATGCCAGTTCAACCGGCTTGAATTTCCTGATATCTGTGCTCAATGCCTTTGCCGACGGGGATGAAAGTAAAATGCTGACCGAGGAGGTAATAAGTTCGTTCGAGTCATTCCAAAGAGGCGTTCCTTTTGTCGCCCTCACGACGCTCCAGATGAGGGAAAGCGTCGAGAAAAACGGCTCCCTGGATGCTTTTGTCATGGAATACCAGACTTTCGTCAATACCCAGGTTCTTTCCTCCGGATACCGTTTTATCCCGTTTGGTGTTAAACATTCCAATCCATTGTATGCCGTGGGAGACATTCCCGCCATAAAAATGGAGGTCTTGAGAAAGTATGCCGCTTTCCTGAAGGAACGGGAATCCCGGGACCTGGCTGACAGGTACGGATTCAACAAGCTTTTGGACTACGAATACAATTACCCCACCGTTTCCGGGAATGTGCTCATCAGCGCCCAGCAGCTCTGGAAGGAGAAAAAAGATTCGGGCCGCCCAATTTTAGCCGTATTTTTATCCGATGTAAGCGGGTCTATGAACGGCATCCCCCTCGATATGCTTAAGGCAGCCCTGATTGAGGGTTCCCATTTTATTAGCTCCTCCAATTATATCGGTCTGGTCACATTCAGCAGTGAAGTGACCCGGCTGCTGGAAGTCCGCAAGTTTGACGATCTGCACAGGTCCGTTTTTGTATCTGCTGTTAAAAAAATGTCGGCGGGAGGATCAACGGCAATGTATGATGGTATAGCGGTATCGCTGAAAATGCTTAATGAGGCAAAAACCCGGGAACCGAGCGGTAAACCCATGCTTTTCCTGTTGACAGACGGCGATTCCAACAGGGGGATGAGCCTGGGTGATATTGAGAATGTGATTGCCGGTCTGGAAATTCCCATTTATACAATCGGATATAATGCGAACATCGAGGTTTTGAATGTTCTTTCCAACATCAATGAAGCGGCAACCATAGTCGCCGATGACGAAAATATCGGGTACAAGCTTGGAGCGATGTTAAATGCGGAAATGTAGGAGGTGTAAGGAATGAAAGCTTTTCTAATCTGTTTATCCGTTTTTTTAGGATTGATGATTGGATTGAGCGTCCTGTACCACGTTCAGCTTACATTGAATCCCAGGAAAATCGTCGTCGCCGTGGATACCTCGGTGCGGATGAAGAACGCCCTGCCGGATATCCGGGCCTTTATCGCTGATTTGCGCCAGCGGAGGTATGCCGAGTTTTGTCTCATAACAGGAACCAACCGCATACATGATTTTTCGCAGGCATTGAATTTAGGCCCGCTTAACGACTCCATCAGTTACTTCGGCGCAAGAGAACTTGAAAGAATGACGGATATTAAGCGGTTTCCTTCCCTTGCCGCGGCGGATGAAATTTATTTTCTGACCAATGCGGCGGATATTACCCCCCTGGAGAAAATGGGGAAGGGGAAGATCGTGCAGTTTACTCCTTTATTAGATTGAAAGGCGGTTTTACGATGCCCTTTTGCAGCCAATGCGGCGTTGAATTGGATGACGATGTTAAAAAATGCCCCCTCTGTTCCACGCCCGTTTTCAAGGCAAGTAAAAAACCGGCAGGACAGAACCAGAGTTTCCCGGATATTCCGGTAGACAAGCCGTTCCCCATGACCATGGAACCGAAAAAAATGCGCCTGTTCGTATGGGAAGTGATGAGCATTTGCCTCCTTACGCCTCTCCTGATAACCTTGCTCACAAATATTGTCATCGATTTTGATATTACGTGGTCCAGGTTTCCTTTGGCCGTTTTAAGCCTGGTCTGGCTGGGCGCGACAATTCCCATTTTTTTATACAGGATTCCCGCACTCGTTGTCCTGCTGGAAACTTTTCTCCTTCTCGGTTTTCTCAGCGGTATAGATTATCTGGTTGACTGGAAAATGGACTGGTTCCTGCCCCTCGCTCTTCCCATAGTGATCATAGTCGTCTTTTCAACCATAGTGGCCGTTATTCCTTCATTAGTAGTCAAAAAAAAGGGGGCCAATATAGCCTCTTTTATTTTATTCGGCATAGGTGTCTGCACATGCGGCCTTGATTTTGTCATTTCCAGCAACTTATACCATAAACTCGGTATCAGCTGGTCCCTGTATGTCATGATTCCCGTCACCTGCACGGGCCTTTTTCTTTTGTACATCCACTACAGGGGGAAGAAAGTCCTGGATGTAGTCCGGAAAAAGTTACAGTTCTAGTATTTTTTAGAGGTTCGCTTAAGACATATTTCAGCAATACCTGCACATAATTCAATGCACGACTCGATGCTTTGTTTCCGTATTCTGCCGCGCGGGCGATGTGTAGAATATCCCGGCAATGCGATGGAAACCGTCTTTGCTACCGGTGAAAAGTGTATGGTCTGGCTGGCCGACATGGAATAGGTAAGTCCGAATTTCAGGTTTTTCGCCGTTAAGGCGTCGGCAATGGAAAGACCGAAAAACGGGTCAATAAAGGAACCTTTTTCCATGAGCCGGATGCAGGGTAATTCAGTTTCAATGCCCCTCATTTTTCCGATATCCGGAACATCGGCATTGATGACAACGGAAAGGTTTTTCATATGCTTTTGACAAAACACGGCCGCTTTCCTGGCCGGGATAACGGAACATTCCTCAGCCATGACAAACAGAAGCCCGACTGTTTTTTCTTTCAGCAGGCAGGCTGCCTGGATTGCCGCGTAAACCGTGGCGCGCGGGTCTATGGCCTTTCCTTCAACCCATTCCGAATCAATCCCGGTTTTTTCATCAAAGGTCCATACCGTTCTGAACGGCCGGCATTCTTTGCCTGTTATAAGAAGCGTTTCCCTCGTTCCGTTGTTTTCAATTATTGAAGAAACGGGAAATACGGATTTAACGTCCCCGGAAAGATAGTCAAAACCCGCAAGCCGCGTGTTTAAAAAAACATCCGCCGTGTTTCCCCAGTATTCCGTTCCGAATTTGTCTCCCCCCATATGTGCCGTGACATAGCCCCCTATTTCATCCAGGTGGCATACAATGAGTATTTTTATCCTGCTCAAGGAAGACCCTTTCCCGATGAAAAGACAGAATCCGTCTTCAACAATGCGGGATGAATGGGTTTTAAAAAGCCTGTTTTCGATAATGCGGATTATGGGAAGGCAGGCCGTGCCCACGGAAGGCACTTCGGTTATTTGTTTTAAAAAATCCATGTCCGTCATACATATCATTATAATGAAGCTGGCATGCCTCATGCAATTCATAATATTCGGATTTTTAACGGAATATTAATGCAAAACATTTCATTACGGGGTATAATCCCTGTTACAGGAGTATGGTATGCGCAGAGCCGCGGTGTTGATGTTATTCGTTATTGTTGTTTGCCACGTTTCAGCCCAGGAGGCCGTTGACAACAGCCATTACTTTGAATTAACGGTGAATACGGGAGTATCGGCCGGTGTCTATGAGATGTTCGTTAACCTCGGTGTTCAAGGCGATTTTTTAATCAATAACGCGTTCTCTCTTTGCGGGCGGTTTGATTTTCATTTAGGCCTTTCTTTCCGGGACTTCTATATGGGCACTTTTTTCTTAATCAAATACGGGTGGTTCTATGCAGGTCCCGGTATGGTGGTAAGATTATTGAGGGGAGGTATCCCCTATGACTCGCAGTATACCATCATGGGATACATGACTCCGCCCCTGGGTTTTGCCGCAACGGCAGGCGCCAGTTTCCCGTTAATTACCGTCGGGCCGGGCAGGTTCGGAATTCACTGCTCCGTGGACTGGTATCCCACCGATACTCCGTCAAGCCTGAATAATCCCAATACTCTTGTCCAGTTATTCCGGTCTTTTCCACCGGGTATTGCGGAAATTTTTATCTATGCCAAACCTTCGCTTGATGTCTCGTATTTGATTTCATTTTAATCTAAACAGCAGGAAAAAAAACGGCCGCTTGCGAACAAGCGGCCGGATATTAAATTCAAAATGGCCTGTCTGCAAGGTATTTATACAATTGATACCGTTCCTTGGCAGACTTTCGCGCTATTTCCAGGTATTGGGCCGCTTTTTCCGGGTTCGCATCCCTGACACTCCTGAAGCGGATTTCCTTGTACATGTAATCCGCGACATCAATGGAAGGTTCCTTTGAATCGAGTGAAAGCGGGTTCTTTCCTTCCTGAGAAAGGGCGGGGTTGTACCTGAAGAGCGTCCACATGCCGGAATCCACCGCCAGTTTCTGGTGCTCCATGCCCGTATGCATTTTTATGCCGTGGTTTATACAATGGCTGTAGGCAATTATCAAAGAAGGGCCGTCATACGCTTCCGCTTCGGTGAATGCCTTGATGGTCTGCAGCTTGTTGGCCCCCATGGCAATCCGGGCCACATAGACATACCCGTAACTCATGGCCATCATGCCGAGGTCTTTTTTAACGATCGGTTTGCCGTTGGAAGCGAATTTGGCCGTAGCGCCTATGGGTGTCGCCTTGGACATCTGTCCGCCCGTATTCGAATAAACTTCCGTATCGAGACAGAGTACGTTGACATTCTTGCCGGAAGCAAGTACGTGGTCCAGTCCGCCGTAACCAATGTCGTAGGCCCAGCCGTCACCGCCAAGGATCCAGACGGATCGCTTGATAAGATAGTCGGAAACGGCAAGAAGGTCCTTGGAATCCTGGTTGCCGATCTTCGCAAGCTCTTTCTTCAATGCGGCTACGTCAGCCCTCTGTTTTTCGATTTCTTCCTGGGTGCTTTGCGTGTTGGATCTTATGGCGGAAACGAGGTCCTTGTTCAACCCGGATGAGCCCATTTTATCGAGGAGCTCCCCGGCGAATTCATATAGTTTGTCCGACGTAAGGCGCATGCCCATGCCGAATTCGGCCGCGTCCTCGAAGAGCGAATTGGACCAGGAGGGTCCCCTGCCGTCCGCCCGTTTAGCATACGGTGTTGTCGGGAGGTTGCCGCCGTAAATCGATGAACAGCCCGTTGCATTGGCTATAACGGCCCTGTCACCGAACAGCTGGCTCATCAGCTTGACGTAAGGTGTTTCACCGCATCCGGCGCAGGCACCGGAGAATTCAAATAACGGCCTTAACAACTGGCTCCCTTTCAATGAATTCCTTTTAAAGGATGACGGGTCCGTCTCCGGCAGGGAGAGGAAAAATTCGAAGTTTTCCACTTCCTGCTCTCTCAAAGGCGGCTGGGGCTGCATGTTGATTGCTTTCTGGTCCGTTTTTTCTCCGTCCACCTTTTTAAACGCGGGACAGGAAGTGACGCAGGCGGTGCATCCCGTGCAGTCTTCCGGCGAAACCTGGATGGTGAATTTTTTACCGGTAAAATCCTTGCCCTTGGCGTCGGTAGATTTGAATGTCGGCGGTGCTTTTTTCAACAGGTCGGCATCATATATTTTCATCCGTATGACGGCGTGGGGACAGACAAAGGAGCATTCACCGCATTGGATGCACACCTCGGGGTCCCATACGGGAATGTTCTCCGCGATGTTCCTTTTTTCGTACTGGGTAGTTGCGGTAGGGAAGGTCCCGTCACAGGGCATTTGGGACACATGAATTTTCGTTCCCCGCTGGGCTATTATTTCACCTAAAACTTCCTTGACAAATCCGGGAGCCTTGTCCGGTACGGGGGGACTCATAGTGAGCTTGCTGGAAGCCTTGTCCGGGTAGTTAACCTGCTGGATTTTTTCCTTGGCGGCATCGATGGCACGGATGTTCATGTTGACGATATCCTCGCCCTTGTCGCCGTAAGTCTTTTTTGTGAAATCCTTGATAAGCTTCAATGCCTCGTTTTCCGGTATTATGCCGGAAATGAGGAAGAAAGCCGTCTGCATGATCGTATTGATTCTTCCGCCGAGTCCTATTTCTTCCGCAGTTTTGAACGCATCGATAACATAGAACTTCAGTTTCTTTGCTATTATCTGTTCCTGCACTTCCCTGGGAATGTTATCCCAGACGGTATCCTTGTCATAGTGGGAAGCCAGGAGGAATGTTCCTCCTTCCGTTATGTTGGAAAGCAGGTCGTATTTTTCCAGAAAACTGAACTTGTGGCACGCGATAAAATTGGCCTTCTGCACGAGGTAGGAACTTTGAATCGGTTTTTTACCGAACCGAAGGTGGGAAATGGTAATGGCACCGGCTTTTTTCGAGTCATACACAAAATAGCCCTGCGTGAAGTTGTCCGTTGCCTGGCCGATGATTTTTATCGAGTTTTTATTGGCACCGACCGTGCCGTCCGAGCCCAAACCGTAAAACATGGCCCTGTGGACGCCTGTAATTTCGGTCGAAAATGAACTGTCGACGGCAAGGCTTGAATTGGTAACATCGTCATTGATCCCGATCGTAAAATGGTTTTTGGGTTTGGCCTGTTTCAGGTTATCGAACACGGCTTTGACCATGGCCGGAGTGAATTCATTGGAACCGAGTCCGTAGCGGCCCCCCACGATAACGGGATAGTCGGTGAAGGATGTGATTTTATCCGCCATCGCTTCACCCACGGCTGTCCTTACATCTTCGTATAATGGTTCACCCAATGCGCCGGGTTCTTTTGTCCTGTCTAAAACGGCAATCGCCTTGAGGGATTTGGGCAGGGACTTAATGAAATGTGAAATGGAGAAAGGCCGGAAAAGACGCACCTTTATTAACCCGACTTTTTCCCCGTTTTCATTCAGGAAATTCACGGCTTCCTCCGCAGTTTCCGCGCCGCTGCCCATGATGATGATGATTCTGTCAGCATCCGGTGCCCCGTAATACTGGAATAACCTGTATTGCCTGCCCACGATTTTCTCGAATCGCTCCATCACTTTCTGGACGATATCCGGTGTAGCGCTATAGTATTTATTTACCGTTTCCCTTCCCATGAAATATACGTCAGGATTCTGGCTTGTTCCCTTGATTGTCGGGTTCTCGGGATTCAGGGACCGTTTTCTATGTTCATGGATCAGTTCGACGGGAATCATGGCCCTCATGTCATCATAGGTCAGTTTTTCCACTTTCTGGATTTCGTGACTTGTCCTGAATCCGTCAAAGAAATGCATGAAGGGAATTCGTGATTCAAGCGTTGCCGCCTGGGATATGAGGGCTAAATCCATTGCTTCCTGGATTGAACCGGAGGCGAGCATGCCGTACCCCGTGGATCTTGCCGCCATGACATCGGAGTGGTCGCCGAATATTGACAGAGCCTGGCAGGCTATGGACCTTGCCGAGATATGAATGACTCCCGGGGTCAGTTCACCGGCTATTTTATACATATTCGGGATCATAAGCAGCAGGCCCTGCGACGCGGTGAAGGTCGTGGTAAGGGCACCGGTGGTCAGCGCTCCGTGCACGGCGCCCGATGCTCCGCCTTCGGACTGCATTTCCACAACCACGGGTATCGTGCCCCAGATATTCTTTCTTCCCTCTGCCGAATATTCATCAGCGTTCTCACCCATTGAGGAGGAAGGCGTGATGGGATAAATGGCTATTACCTCGTTTGTTGCATGGGCAACATAGGATACGGCGCTGTTGCCGTCAATTGTGACGAACTCTCTTTTCATTTTATCTATCCTCATTTAATTTAAATTTTGTTCGGGCACCCCAAAAACCTGCAATAAAAAGATTATGTGAATGTTATTCATCCCAGAT
>JAFGKU010000189.1 GCA_016928415.1 Spirochaetales bacterium | reverse complement strand
TTTGTCCTGGGCAACCTCTAAAAACCCCTGTTTTTAAAGGGTTTTGATTCGGTAAACGGCTCTAAAAGGAGGTTTTTAGAGGTGCCTTTCAATAATTGAATGGTAGATATTCCGGTAAAGAATGAAAAACATGAAAGTATTTATTTTTTTTCAAACTTTCTGCATAGACACTTAAATGTAGACAAAATTTAATCCGATTATAATCCCTGTAGTCAATAAAATCATGGCTATTATAAGGATTCCTCTAATATGAGGCTTTGTTTTCAATTTTTTATGTAATAGCAGAAATGCTAAAAACACGCCAATCAGGAGTACGAAGAAAATGATCAGAAGGAATTCGGGAAGAATTTTGATTTCCATAAAGTATTCCTGAGGTATGTCCTTCCATGCGGATATGTCATCACCTTCCCCTTTTTCGTCAATTCCGTTTTTTCCGATAGAATATAAGTCGTATGCTCCGTCCGAGTAAAGGGAAGGATAAACATAAATATAACCATGGCCCCAGGGGTCCAGAGGGATGTCCTGTCCATCCAGATATTTGATTAAAGCTCTTAACCCCTTTTGCTTATCAGGATAATGGAATATATTATCCATGCGATAGGCATCAATAGCTGTTTTGAAAGAAAGCAAATCAGCCTTTGCCCTTCCAGAGTTAGTGCTTGAAAAGCTTTGGATTGTAAATAAAAACATTATTGGTAATAAACAAAATAATTTAATGAATTTTACTTGGGTTCGCTCCATTACTTATAATATATATATATTAGTTTAGTAATTTTCAAGTTGGATTTCATGATCAAAACAGAGGCTAAAAACTGACCTGTAAAAGCCGGAGAAAAAAATTCCTTGATTCTTTTTTCGTAGTGCATATTATTAATTCCGTCAAACATTGGTATATCAACGCATGCTGGAAAAATAAAGTTCTCCCCATTCCAATGGGGAATGTGTTATAATGAACCTGTAGGAGGAAACGTCTTTTGAGGAAGAAAGCGGCGGCGGTTTATCCCGGTCGGATAATCAGGTATTCCGGCGGATTCAGGGTAAAGCCTTTTATATTCAAAAGAGGAATATCCCCCCTTCAGCTGGATTGCCGGGGGCATGAGCTCGAAGAAAACGATATCATTTCCTATATACCGGGTAAGAAAATCGGCCGGGTAACCTGTGAGCGTATTGTGGCAAAAGCCGGAACGGCCCTTGCCGATCTTTACGGGATTGCGGAACACCACGGCGTAACCATTCCTTACCCGGACGCCGTGCTCGCCGAAACCCGTGAAATCCTATCAAATCCCTGCATCGAAGATCCCGGCCTTGTTGATTTGAGGGATAAACCTTTTATCACTATAGATAACAAGGGGTCCAGGGACCTGGACCAGGCCCTTTATATAGAAAAAAACAAAAATAATTTTACCGTCTATTACGCACTTGCCGATGCCGGCTTTTATATACGGCCGGGAAGCGCCCTGTTTGATGAAGCGCTAAGACGAGGATCCACGTTTTACTTTCCGGGATTTTCCGTGGCCATGCTGCCGCCCGAATTATCCGAAGGCATTCTGTCACTGAATCCGGGTGTTGACAGGCGGGCCTTTGTCTTTGTTCTGGACATGGATAAAACAGGCGAGATCCGGGATACACGATGCCTGCAGGCACGCATCCACAGCAGGGCACAGCTCACGTATAACGGCGTTCAGCATTATTATGATGAACCTGATTCATCCCCATTACGCATCCAGGAGTATACCGGGGTACTTGACCTTTTAAAGACAGTGGGAGAGACACGTATTGAGATGGAAAGAAGGCACAACCGTGTTAACTTTGACAGGGAAGAGACGTTCGTTTCCTGTTCGAAAAACGGGAGGTTTTTTATTTTTGCCAAGCAGACACGGAACGACTGCAGCCGTTATAACGAGCAGCTGTCCCTTATGTGCAACATAGCCGGCGGCCGTTTCCTCGTTGAGGGAACCGACCCCAATATACAGGGGATTTACCGGATCCACCAGGGACCGGACAAGGAAGACCTGGATGAACTTTGCAGCAACATCAGTGATATATTGAAAAGCCACGGCATCAAGGACCGGCAGATGCGCTGGAAAAGGGGAAAGGAACCTCTGGCGGATTACATGGACAGGTTGTATTTCCTTCATGAAAACAAGGCCCTGGTTGAAGCTATCGAACGCCAGGTTCTTCTTTCCATGAAACGTTCCCTGTTTACCAGTATAGCGGGAGAGCATTTTGCCCTCGCCGCCAATCCGTACAGCCGTTTCTCCTCCCCCATGCGGGAAATTGTCGGTATCTTTATCCACAAGGAGGCGCTTGAGAAACTGGGGCTGATGCCGCCCGAGCCTTCCGCCCATGATATCGAGCTTCGTGAAAAGGTCATCGAGGCCGGCAACCGTTCAAAGAGCCTGCAGAACACGATCGAAAAGGAAGTGGTGAAATGCGCCGCCGACCGGCTGTTCCGGAATGAACTTTCCCTGCCCGCGGAAGAACGAACCGTATACCATGCAACCATCCTGGGCATCAAGGCCACGCGTCTCTATGTCCGGTTCGACGAACCGCCGATCGAGCTGAAGGTGTATACGGAAGACCTTGAATCCTATCTTAACCGGCCGCTCCGGTTTACGGACAGTATGCTCGTATGCCGCAACACCGGGGAACCCCTTTTCAGGACAGGGGACGAGATTGATCTTTATGTGGATGCGTATAAGAAGGATAGGTGGAGGCTACGGACCGCGGGACCGCGGATTACCGCGGACAGGAGCGGAGCCCTTCGCACAGGCCCACCCCCGCGGATTCTTGACGGGAAGAAGTGATACTGGAACATGTTTAACTCCCGGCTGCAAAAGGTATGTAATTATCCCCTACGGGAGGGTGGGAGTATTGATTGCAGCTCCGAGCAACCGCTTCTGAAATAAAAACACCTTGATTAATGCATTGTAATCAAGGTGTTTTTATTTTTTAATGATTATTACTGAAACTTATAGAACTTATAGCTGATTAATACACAGCCCTGGGTACCGCTGCTTAAGCTGGTTTCGGACCCGTTTCCGTTTCCTCCATTGCCATATCTGATACCGTCGTATAAGTAACCAGTATTACAACCGTATCCGGTTTCTGAGGGACTGACCATCTCAGCGCCTCCTTTTCCGGCTTGTGCCGTATATGCTTGTAAAGTTCCATCATAGAGTTCTCCACTAAAAATGGAACTGTATCCATCTTCGCCTGGCAAAGCATCCTTACCACTCGGATCAGACTGTGAGGCAGAATGACCGTCTGCTCCCATAGCGCCACCTGCGCCAATGGAAACTGTATAGGTGTTCTCCATATTCAATGCAACGTTTGAGATTTCTTCGGTTTTTCCGCACTCTCCACCTGCTCCATAAATTACAGGCCCCATATAGACTATATAGGCGCCGCCACCGCCGCCGCCGCCGCCAACGACTGTAATATCAGCATAAAATTTCGTTAAGTAATTACTTTGTCCCTCTGAAGGATCCCAGAAGCCATACTGTGTATAAAATTTATTACCCGTTACTTCCAGAATATTTGCTGAAAGTGACAGGCCGCATACTAATGTTGTCGATGGATTACCATACGGTATGACAATTTTAACCGACTTGGAACCTGTACTGTTTGGCCGAAGGGTGACGGTAAAGCTCGTGCTGTTTCCCGCAGAGATGGTTTGAAGTGTGCTTGCTTGGTTGATAATAAATTCAGTATTTGGAATTTCCATTTGAATAAAGATAGGGGTACCCTGTAAAACCACATAATCATCACCGGTATTCGTCATCGTTACTGTAATTGTTTCATCCGTCATGGCATAGCTTCCACCGCATTCTATATTTGAATTATTAATAGTGAAGGTAATTTTTCCTGTTGGTATGGGTGAATAAGTCGGTGTATTGATGGGTGAATCAGTTGGCGTATCAATAGGCGTCGGTGTATTGGTAGGTGTGTCAATCGGTGTGGGTGAATCGGTCGGTGTTGACGTAGAGGGTGGGGTGGGGGTGTCCTCCGAACCCAGATTACATGAGGA
>JAFGKU010000188.1 GCA_016928415.1 Spirochaetales bacterium | reverse complement strand
CGGGCATAGGGGGGAATTCTCCCCATTTGAAATTAAGCGCGGAATCAATTCTCCTGACAGCAGGTTCTCCGGTTAGGTCGTCATTGTTAAAATACTCCGCCTGTAAACCCTGGCCGTTATCCCGAGTATAAAATACGGATTTCTCAAACGTTTTATAGGCCCGTGTCGGATCGACGCCCACAGCATGAACCACTTCAATTTCCGGATTGGCCAGGTGATTCAGTGCATCGAGTATGCTTACGGTATGGGAAGGAACATTGTAAGCGCTCCCCCCGCCGCCGATAACCGCCGGATGGGCACAGGGCCCGATAACGGCTATTTTCTTCAGGGAATTACGGTCGAAAGGCAATAAATCATCATCGTTTTTAAGCAGAACCAGTCCATTACGGGCCACATCAAGAGCCGTCTGCATGGTCTGTGCATCCGCGACAGGAATTGAGAAATCCCTCTGCCCGTTTTCCATCCATCCGAAACTGAAAGCAAGCCTGAGGATTCTTCTTACCTTGTCATCAATAGTTTCGGGCTTGATTTTGCCTTCCTTGATGGCCGGAATAATTTTCTCATGCGTCATGAATTTCTTCCATGGCATTTCGAGGTCCAGACCGGCATTCACCGGATTAATCGAATCATAAACCGAATTCCAGTCAGACATGACTACCCCGTCGAATCCCCATTCTTCCTTGAGTATGTCCGTGATTAATTCCTTATGTTCCGATGTATGAATCCCGTTCAGGAGGTTATACGAAGTCATCAGGCAACCGGTCCCGCCTTCTTTAACGGCGATTTCAAACGCAGGCAGGTAAATTTCCCGCAAGGTCCGCTCATCCACGTCAGAACTCACTTCATTGCGGTCATATTCCTGAAAATTGAGGACAAAATGCTTGATCGTTGCCGAAACGCCTTCGCTTTGAACACCGCGAATATAAGCGGCGGCTATTTTTCCGGCAAGGAAAGGGTCCTCACCGCAATATTCGAAATTCCTGCCGCAAAGCGGGGAACGGTACATGTTCACGCCGGGGGCCAAAAGAATATGTATTCCGCGGGCACGGCAGTCGCGCCCCAGGGCTACACCCATTTTATGGATAAGATCCACGTCAAAAGTAGCCGCAGCAAGTATAAGAGCGGGGTATGTCGTCGACATTTTTGTAAACCAATGCACCCCGGCAGGCCCGTCAGCCAGCTTGAATTCCGGTATTCCCAACCGCTTGTTACCGATTGTATGCCCGGCGGTGGTATCCCCCCCGATCAAGTCAATTTTCTCTTCAATAGTCATTGAGGCAATGATTTTATCGATTTTCTTTTCAAGTTTTTCATCCGGGGCCCGGAAATTTCTATTTGCTGCGAACATTAAGTAACTCCTCTATGGAAAAGCAAACTTTACACCATATTCCTGGGAAAATCAAGGAAAAAATTATCCTTTAATTTTTCAAACGATAATTGACGGGATATTGGCTGTTCAACCTTCAATTAATCATCATCGTCATCAAAAAAATATTTGCTCAAGGCATCCATAACAATTCCGGACATATTATACGGTTCCCATTCAGGGGCCTTCCCTTTCATCGCAAACAGGTAGCCTGCCGTATCTTTGGCATATTTGGTTATATCCAGTCTGGCCAGAGGATTCTCCGTGTCACCGACAACCGCAATAAGGGGATCTCCTTCATAAATATAGATAAGCTGAAAATCGGTATCTCCCTCAAAAACCGTTTCTATATCATAGAGCAGCCAGCTCCAGTCTTCGCTCACATCCTCAGGAGGTCCGGGGAAATAACAGACTACCGCCTTCCACTCCCCTGAATCTGTGTTTTCATTGTCTTCACAATAGAGAGGCGGAAGAACGATTAATAAAATACAAATGATCCGTATCATGATCCTCATGTCCATCCTCCTTGGATATCAACAACCACAGGCGCCTGAAAGCCTTGCAGTATTATTATAATGCAACTTTAACCAGATATTCCATAGATCGATCTGTTAAATTATTGAGAACATTATTGAAAACATTGATACTCGCCGGCCCCGGGTAATTGAAAAAATATACTCCACCCGGCATAATCAGGTATCGGAGGAACCATGAAAATCTTGCTTGTATCAGGCAGCCGGAACAGGGAAGGACAGACAGCCCGGGCGGCACGGGCCCTGCTCTCGGGAGCCGAAAGTGAAGGAGCGGAAACGGAAGAAATTTTTCTTCCCGAATACAGGATAAAGCGGTGCCGCCAATGCAACGAAGACGGCTGGGGCCTTTGCGCCGAGGAAGCACGATGCATTATAAAGGATGATTTTGCCATGATCTTTGAAAAGGTAAAACAGGCCGGTCTCGTCGTATTCGCCACACCCGTCTACCTGTGGGAAATGAGTGAAAGCCTCTGGTGCTTCTGCACACGGATGCGGCGCATCTGCTTCCAGTGGAAAAAATATTATGACATGAAGAAAAAACCGGCCGCCGTTCTTGCCGTGGCCGGCGGCGGCGGGACGGGAACAATCCGCACATTATTCCAGATGGAACAAACCCTGGATTTTTCCGGTTTCGATGTTGTGGATTATTATCCAGTAAAAAGGCTGAACCTGGAAGCAAAACTCCCCCGGCTTGTTCTTGCCGGCAAGTGGCTTGCAAGCGCACCCGGGACAATCGAATAGCTTAAGTTTCGTTGTCAAATTCCCGGTCAGGCCGGTATTCACGGATTTTCGATGCTACAAAGTCGTATATCTTCTTTTCCAGCAGTTTTCCATCCTCTGTAAATTTTTCCAGAATTCCGGCATTATCGAAAACACCGTCCGGCACAAGGATGGGCGACCCCATTTGTTCGCCCTTGGTCCCCTTGTGGTCACGCCGCGTACTCACACCGGTATGGATAAATTTCTTACCTTCGATCCAGGTAAGGGAACGCTCGAAATCCTCCCTGCTGTAGCAGAGCTGAATACCGGTAATTTTATCATTCCCGTCGGTCCACACGTAAAGGTCCCAGTAATCGTCATCGGTAAACCACCTTTTCCTCAAACCGGGAGTGTCCTGGTTTACGCCCTTTATTTCTCGAATTGTACCCATACCCGATACCTCCTGGTTATTATTCCTCTTTTCAAATATATTTGCAATCCTATACAGTTTCCCCCCCCGGCTTTACAGGCACAACTATTAACAATCCTGACCTGGAAGCGCTCTTCCAGGGAATGGGCTTTGCTGTAAAGACAGACACGGAGAAAATAAAAACCGGGGGAAAAAGAGTAATGATAAAAGGATCTTCCGGCAATTTCTTATAAAAAAAATCCATAATTTATTACATAGAAAAATACAGATGGGAAATACTATTATTTTCAAATATCAACCTTGAAAATAAGGATAAAATCGGGTATTTTAGTTATAATAATTGATAAAAATCATTCGGCCGTTCCTTTTCAACAAACAAACTGTTTTGTGAACACAGCTCGAATGTAAAAAATTTTAACAGGGAGACAAACATGAGAAAGCAAACACAATTTTTATTTTTTACTGCCGGTTACTGCCTTTTGTTACTAATAACCGCCTGCACCCCGCCTGCAGGGAATGTGGTCAATTCAGTGAATCTGGCTTTGGGTAAAACTGTTGTCGTTTCATCAACCGGAAATGGAATGGCAGGAACGAATGCTGTCGACGGAGATCTGGGTAGTTATTGGGAATCGGCTACCAATGGGGCGGAATCCATTTATGTCGACCTGGGGGAAGCAAAAGCGATAGCCCAGATTGTACTGGATTGGTTCGGATACGGTTTCCCCTCGGCTTACACAATCCAGTCATCCGATGACGCGGCCGGCTGGACCGATATTTTTACTGAAACGACCGGAAACGGAAAAATCGACGACATAACCGTATCAACAACCTCGCGTTATATTAAAATAAATATACAAACGGCCGGTACAAGCAGTGTCTTTAAATTATATGAATTTGCCATCTACGACGTGGCGGGAAACAACGCCGCTTCCCCCGCTCCGGCCGGGAATATGGTGTTTAACGGTGATTTCAGCAATGGGTTATGGCAATGGGAAACATATGTGGACGCTCTTGCCACGGCCAGTATTTCAGTTGATAACGGTGCCGCCTATGCCGATATTACCAACGGTTCAAATTTGGACTGGCACGTACAGTTGATTGGTTTCCCCGTACCGGTATACAATAGCAGACAGTATACCCTCACCTTTAACGCCTGGGCTAACGCTGATAGAAACATTAATATTGAAATCCAGAAATATGGCGGTGATTGGCTGGTCTATGACAATTCACCTCTTTTCGTTTCAACAACACCAACCGCATTCTACCTAAAGATGATCATGGATAATCCCGACGATCCAACGGCTCGGTTGAATTTCAACATTGGAAACAGCAATACGGGGATTCATATTGATGATGTTATATTGACGGAACAAATCATCACCATTCCCTCAATGGGGACTGAAATGATTGTTAATGGTAATTTTGCCAGCGGCACGGACAGCTGGACGACATACGTTCAAAACGGAGCCGGTGTCAATATCTCCGAATCGGGCGGCGTCCTCAATATCGATGTCACCTCACCCGGAACAATACCGGGCGACCTTCATGTGGGACAGGGTATCCCCGGATTATGCTTAATCGAAGGAAAAACTTATAAACTCACTTTGGATAGTTATGCCGCTGGAGAACGGCCAATGACGCTTTGGATCTCTGAAGGTGGCCACGATGTCAATAAGGACACTTCCGTTTGGGGAGCCATGTTCAATCAGAAGATTGAGTTAAAAACCTCGTTCAATTCCTATGCCTATTATTTCACGATTCCAGTCAATTATACGAACTACTCGGCTGGAACAACCTTCTTCTGCGGAGAATATACCCAGGATATTTATATTGACAATGTTTCAGTTGTTGAAGTGTCAGGCATTCCCCATCAGGCCCCCTGGAGTACAACTTCCAGTACTCCCGGTGGTGCGGATTCAGGATCGGCCGTGTCGCTCGGTTCCCTTGATAACTGGTATGAAAGCTCTATTGGCACACTTGGAGATTCCATGTGGTATTCATTAACTGTATCTACCTCGGAAATTTATGAAGTTTTCTGGAATGATTATGATTTACACAACTTTTTGACTACTTATCTTGGAAATGTTGTTGTATCGATATATCATTCTGACGGAACAACGCCGTACATTACAAACATGGATTTTGGATATTATACACCGATTATTGTTTCACCATCGGAGACTATTATTTTAATAGAAGTCAAGGCAGCTAATAGTACCGGTTCATTTGCGATAGGGGTACATCAGCAATAAATGATTAGTAAAAAAGGTTAAAAAAATTATTTTTTCATGGATTTTACATTGACAATCGCTTTTTAACATGTAATATTTACACAAGAGGTATAAACAGAAGTGAGAAACCATAAAATGACAATTTTTGCAAATGGAGCAGTTCAGTATGTAAGGTGAGGCACGCCTGTTTGAATTTATAAAAAATCAACCGCAGCGTGGCTCACACGGTGCGGTTTTTTTTTGGCAACGAGGAAACCGCAATTTTAAGATTAGATTGCGGTTTTTTTTTGGCAGATATGGAAAAGGAATTATGATGAATAAAATGAAAATAAATACAAAATCCCCCCTGGGCATTTTCAGCCTGCTGAAGGGATTCAGATTGATATACTCATCGGCAATCGTCAGCCTGGCCGCGGCAAGCCTTGTAAGAACGGTAACATTTATCCTGCTCAGGCATGTCATCGACAACGTGTATGCGAATCATGACCTGGTCAACCAGGTTCTCCCCTGGGCCTGTGCTTTCATCGGACTGGCATGCATAGAAGGCACGGCCTCCTTCGGCAGGGGTATATTGGCTTCTTTTGCCACAAAAAACGTGATCCAACGGCTGAGGAATTTCCTCTATGATCACATTCAGCGGTTGAGGTTCTCCTATCATGACCATATGCAGACAGGGGAATTGCTGGAACGGGTCACCTCGGATGTGGAAACGCTGGAAACTTTTTTCGCGGAACAGGCAACCGAAGTGGGCAGGATTTTAACCCTGTTTGTTTTCAACCTGACGGCCCTGTTCGCCTTGAATACCACTATCGGTTTACTTTCTATTGTCTTTGTACCGGTTGTTATCCTGATTTCAATGATTTTCTTTGTGAAAATTGAAAAAGCTTTCACAAAGTACCAGGAACAGGAAGCGGTCCTGTCATCGCTTCTTCAGGAAAACCTGAGCGCCATCCGCGTCGTCAAGGCATTCGCCAGACAGGCGTTTGAATCAAAGAGATTCGACGGGGAAAACCAGGAAAAATACGCAAGGGGCAGGAAGGTTGTCCTCCTGCATGCCTGTTTCTGGCCTGTTTCGGATATCATCTGCACAATCCAGATGCTGCTTGTTTTCTTTGTCGGCGCCACGATGGCCATACAGGGTACTATCACGGCCGGTATTTATGTGGCGTGTTGCGGTTTGACTATTGCTATCGTATGGCCGGTCAGGAACCTGGGACAAATCATCATCCAGGCATCCAATGCATTCGTTTCCTTCAAGAGGGTGGCCGTTATTATCGAGGAAAAACAGGAAATGGAAGCGGAAGATTCCCTGAAGGAAATGGATACGGACCTGAAAGGCAAAGTCGAATTCAACGAGGTCTGTTTCCGTTACAAGGAAACGGAAGAGGTCCTGGACAATATCTCCTTTACCTGTAAACCGGGGGAAAAAATCGCCCTGCTGGGTTCCACCGGGTCGGGTAAAACAAGCCTGGTCAGCCTCCTGCCGCGATTTTACCCTTACGGCAAGGGGAGCATACGGATTGACGGAAGGGAACTCCGTGATATACCGCACAAAATAATCCGCGGTAAGATAGGAATCGTCGAGCAGGAACCGTTCCTCTTTTCCCGTACGATCCGGGAAAACATCGCGTTCGGCGTTGAGAGGAAAGTCACGGACGGGGAAATAAAGGCCGCGGCCGAAGCGGCGGCCATTCACGAGGTGATAAAAAGTTTCCCGCGGGGATATGATACGATCGTCGGGGAAAAAGGCGTCACATTGTCCGGCGGTCAGAAGCAGAGGATAGCCATAGCACGGGCCCTGCTCCGGGACCCGAGGATACTGATACTGGATGACGCCACTTCCAGCGTCGATGCCGATACGGAGCACAGGATCCAGGATGCATTGGACGTATTGATGGAAGGACGGACCACCTTCATCATCGCCCACAGGATCCAGACCGTCATGAATGCGGATAAAATACTTGTCCTGGACAAGGGGCGCATTGTCCAGGAGGGGACGCATTCGCAGCTGGCCAGTAAAGACGGATTTTACAGACGCATCTCGGAGCTTCAATTGAGCGGCAAAAAATCCGGAAAAGGAAAGGAGAAACTCTATGCCTGACAAACGATTTCAAGAAGATGATCACTCGGCAACAAACAAGACGCGGACTATCCTGCGGCTTTTCTCATTACTCATCCCGCATTGGAAACTCGCCGTTGTCTTCCTGGCCCTCATCACCGTTGTATCGGTACAGGATTCCGTCTTCACTTATATAAGCATGCTCATTCTGGATACGGGCGTTATCGCGAAAAGCCTGCAGAGGGTAACCGAGCTTCTTACCGTCTACTTCTCGTTATCCCTGTTACAGGCGGCCTGCGTCTTCGGGTTCATACTCTGCGCCGGGTTCCTGGGTGAAAAAATACAGGCCGGGTTGCGGGGCAATCTCTTCGATCACCTCCAGAACCTCTCGTTTTCCTACTTTGACCGTACGCCCTTAGGCTGGATCATGTCGAGGGTTACGTCGGATTCACGAAAAATAGCAGACCTGGTCACCTGGGGGCTGCTCGATCTTACCTGGAGCGTGCTGAACATTGTCACAACCATGGTCTTCATGTTTATAATCAACTGGAGGCTCGCATTGATCGTCATCACGATCATCCCCGTTATGATATTGGTGGCGGTGTATTTCCAGAAAAAAATACTCTCCCAGTACAGGATCGTACGGAGGACGAATTCCGAACTGACGGGTTCGTATAACGAGGCGATTACCGGTATCCGGGTCATAAAGGCAATGGGCCGGGAGAATGAATGCCTGAAGGAATTCGAATCAATCTCCGGGAGGATGTACGGCGCCTCGTACAGGGCCGCGTGGCTTTCCTCGCTTTTCCTTCCCATCATCCAGATTATCGGCTCGCTTGCGCTGGGAGCCATTATCTATTTCGGCGGTATCCAGCAGATGGAAGGGGGAATGACGCTTGGAGGAATACAGGCATTCATCTCCTATATCTGGTTCATGCTCTGGCCCATCCAGCAGATGGCCCGCGTGTGGGCTTCCATGCAGAATTCACTGGCATCCGCCGAACGGATTTTCAACCTTCTGGACATGAAGCCGGAAATAGAGAACACACCCGGTGCTGTCAACCCCGGTTCAATAAGAGGAGATATAGTCATGGATTCCATCGGGTTCTACTATGACAAGGAGAAGGCCATCCTGACGGATTTTAACCTCACCATCAGGCAGGGGGAAACGGTGGCCATTGTCGGTCCGACAGGGGCCGGGAAATCCACGATCATAAACCTGATCTGCCGGTTTTACGAACCCACGGAAGGCAGAATATTGATCAATGGGACGGATTACAGGCAATTCACTCTCCACGGTCTTCAGTCGCGGATAGGAATAGTGCTTCAGACACCGCACCTTTTCTCCGGATCCATACGGGAAAACATCCGGTACGGCAAACTGGATGCGACGGATGAGGAAGTGGAAGCGGCCGCGAAAATATCAAAGGCCCATGAATTTATCACCAAGCTGGAAAACGGGTACGACGAGGATGTCGGTGAAGGGGGGAACCTCCTTTCAGTGGGGCAGAAACAACTGGTCAGCCTGGCTCGTGCCGTACTGGGAAACCCGGATATTTTCATAATGGACGAGGCGACCAGTTCCATTGACACGTTGACCGAAAGCCTGATACAGGAAGGACTGAACGCCCTTACAAGTGAACGGACGAGTATCATCATTGCGCACAGGCTTTCGACAATCAGGCATGCAGACCGCATCCTCGTATTAAGCAAGGGAAAGATTATCGAGGACGGCGATCATGAAAAACTGATGTCCCTAAAAGGCAGGTATTATAATTTATACACACGGCAGTACCAGGATGAATATTCCGAGATTGCGAGTTAAGTTCGGGGAGGCCGGATTAATCAGCGGCCGGTCTCCCTAACCAGGATTAACAGAATATGTTTCAAATTTGTAACTTCATTTTTGATGGCAATATACTGAATTTTTTTTAATTTTGAGGTATTATTAACTTCATGCAAGGACAAAAGGTCAAGCATCGCTATTACCTTTTCTTCATGGACAAGCTCCTTGAATTGAAGGCGGACGGTAAATATAAAATAGGAAGGAACAAGGGAAACACCGTGTACCTTCCGCACGACTCGGTCTCACGGCAGCATTCGGTCATCGAATGGCAGAACGGTAAATTCATCATCCAGGATTTAAACAGTACGAACGGCACCCTGGTCAACAAACAGAAAGTAGCTGCCACGGGTCTCTCCGACGGGGATTCCATACAACTGGGGGTGTACTCACTTGAATTCAAGGTAATCGACGGCAAGGATTCCGCCATCCCGTTTTTCCTGAGCCCGACAATGGAACTGGAAGGGGAACTGGCCAAGATCATAAGGGACGTGGATGACAAACGGCTCATCAACAAGCTGTACGGGGTCAAGAAAATATTTTCCAAGAAAGAAGACCGGCTGCTCCAGCTTACCTACAGGGACCCATTGACGGGACTGTACAACCGCCGTTTTTTCAACCGCTCTTTTTCCTCGGAATTCAACAGGGCTTACAGGTATAACCGGCCGTTATCCCTGCTCATCATAGATATTGATCACTTCAAACAGGTAAACGACGCGCACGGCCACGACAGGGGAGACGACGTACTGCGCGCCGTGGCAAAAATTATCATGAACGGCCTCAGGCGGAGCGATACCGCCTGCCGGTTCGGCGGCGAAGAAATCTGCGTGGTGCTGCCCGAAACGGATGCCGTGGCCGCATCCTACACCGCCGAGAAAATCCGCAGGGAAATTGAATCGGAAAGCGGCAAAATAGCGGGAATACCGGTAACGGTAAGCATCGGCGTTGCGGGTATCGGTCCTTCCTGTGATGTAATGGAAAAACTTTTCAAGGCCGCCGACAAGGCCCTCTACCAGGCCAAGCACTCGGGAAGGAATACCGTCATAACCGGCTGATTATTATTTCCTGGATTTCCTCTCATTAATTCATTATATTTGTTCCTATATAAGCACCTCTAAAAAAACACCCTTTTGGGCAGTATGCTGAATAAGGGTTATTTTAAAATTGGGGTTTTAGGGGTGCCCGGGACAAATTATTAGTTTTTAGAGGTTCATATATGGTTAAATCTTGCGTAATAATGTCAGTAGTCTTATTGACGCTGACAGCATGTGTCTCAACGCCATCCGTACCTGAAACGGCGGAAACACCGTTCATGCGGGATGATGTGAATATTGGATTCGTCTCTCCGGAAATTCTCACCCTTACCTGCGAGACGGGCAAGGCTGTGCCCGGCAAACAGGTGCCTTACGAACCAGAACCGGGCGACAGGGTAGATAAAATCGGCACGACACGGGCTTTAATGAGGAACGGCAGGTACCTGGGAACGCTGGCCGGGAAGAAGCAGGATATTCTGTTTCTGGCCGATTCCTTTATCCCCACGCCGTTCAAACCGGAATTGGGAATGCAGACGGGGAGATACATCATACAATCGGTTGCGGACAACGACTTCAGCGAAGGCTTGATGCCCGCGGCGGTATACAGGAAAAGCAGGCCTGTCGGCATTGCCCGCACGGAAAACTGGAAATTTGAGCTGCCCGCGCGCCATACTTTTTACCTGGTATTTCCCGTGCCGTTCAAGGAAAAAACCCGGTACACCCTCTCCTGTCCTTACGGGCTATTCCCTGAAATGGCCTTCACCTATGACCCTGAAAACAGTTTCAGTGAAGCGGTGCATGTCAGCCAGGTCGGTTTCAGGCCGGATGACCCCGTAAAATCGGCCTTTCTCTCCTGTTGGATGGGTTCGGGCAAGGGACTTGCCTATGCGGACGGTTTGCCGTTTAAAATTCTTGAAGACTCCTCAGGCAGGGAAGTCTACAACGGTAAAATCGCCCTTTCCCGGAAGGCGGATGAACCGGAGGACGGCTATAAAGGGAATTATAACAAAACAAACGTGTACGCCATGGATTTCAATGACGTAGCCATGCCGGGCATATACCGGGTGTATGTTAAAGGCGTCGGTTGTTCCTTTCCCTTTGAGATAGGCCCGGATGCGTGGAAAAAGGCTTTCATTACCAACACGCGGGGCTTTTACCACCAGCGGTCCGGCATGGAACTCGGTCCGCCGTATACCTCCTATAAACGGCCGCGGCCGTTCCACCCGGATGACGGGGTGATTGTGTACGCTTCCCGTACCGGTCTCATGGAAACGGGCAACGGCCTGAACACCGAAGATTCCAATTTCGGTAATCTTGTCAAAGGGGCTACAAACGAGACAGTCGATAATGCCTGGGGGGGATACATGGATGCCGGCGACTGGGACAGGCGGATACAGCATCTCGAGGTAACCCGCCTGCTCTTGGAATTGTACGACCTATTCCCTGCTTATTTTAACAAAATTAATCTCAATATTCCTGAATCGTCAAACACCCTGCCCGACGTGCTGGATGAGGCGTTGTTCAATCTTGACTGCTACAGGCGGATGCAGACGGCCGATGGCGGCATCAGGGGAGGAATTGAAAGCGAGGAACACCCAAGGCACGGAGAGACGAGCTGGCAGGAAAGTCTGCGGATTTTCGCGTACGCGCCTGACCCATGGTCAAGTTATATCTATGCAGGAGTGGCGGCCCATTGCAGCAGGGTCCTGAAGAAATCCTTCCCGGGATTATCGGGGACATACGAAAAAAGCGCGGTCCGTGCGTTTGAATGGGCGGAAAAAACCATTGCTGAAAAAAACATCGAGGAAAAATACCGGGCAGGTATACGGGATGCACGGAATCTCGCGGCGGCGGACCTTTTCCTGCTGACGGGCGGGGAGAAATATAACAGCATTTTTTTATCGACAACCGTGTTCACAAAACCGGGACAGGACCTCTTTATCTGGCAAAAGCATGAACAGCGCCACGCGGCCTGGATATATAAGCGGGCCGAATGGCCTTCCGTGGATAAAAACATACAATACTTCTGCCTGTCCGCACTGCGAAAGGAAGCGGATGAGCGTGTTGCTTCCTCCCAAAAAGCCGGTTTCCGGTGGGCCAAATTCACCTGGCAGCCGCCCGCCTTTGGCGCTTTTGCCGCGGCGGACGGCCTTACCATGGCACGGGTTTATTACCTGACGGGAGAGAAAAAATACCTCATTGCCCTTATCAATGCCTGCCAGAACGGCGCCGGCGCCAATCCCATGAATATCTGCTACACAACGGGGGTCGGCAAACGCTGGCCGGCCAATCCACTGCATGTGGATTCACGGACCTCCTGCCAGGAACCGCCCGCCGGCTTGACTATTTTCGGTCCCATGGATTACACTATAGCATCGGCTCCGGGTACAAAATGGAGCCTGGACATCGCGGCCCCGTACGCCTTTCCGGATGTCAGGGAATGGCCCGGGCAGGAAAGCTATTGGGACATCTTCTGGTTCCCTGCTGAATGCGAGTTTACGGTCCAGGAACCGATGGCACGGAACGCGTATATTTGGGGGTTTTTGTCTGCAAGAAAATAACCGCAAACTCAATCTACCCTGATTAAATCAGATACGAAAAGAATAGTCATGCAAACAACATTGGCAGTTAAAAAACGTATGAATATAGTTCGACTCGTCTGGCCCATTTTCATTGAATCGTTTTTAAGGATTCTTTTCATGAACGTGGATATCTGGATGCTTTCCGCTTATTCGGAGAAGGCCGTGGCCGCTGCAGGCCTTATAATGCAGATCAACTTTTTCATCATTATCTTGTTTACTTTAACCACCTCAGGCATGGCCATTCTTATTTCCCAATACCTCGGGGCAAAAAAGGAAAAGGAAGCAGGCGAAACAGCTACTATAGCCATTTTTATGATTTTTTTATTCGGCCTGTTTCTAAGCACTTTTTTTTATTTATTTTCCGAATTCATTGTCGGCATTTTCGGCTTAGAACCAGCTGTAGCAGGCTATGCGAATGAATATCTGAGAATTTCCGGTACGTTTTGTTTTGTCGAGGGGTTAAGTGTTACCATGGTCTATATCCTCCGAAGCCACGGACACCCAAAAGTTTCTATGTTTACCAGCTTAGGCGCCAACTTATTGAATATTTTTGGTAATGCCTGTTTTATCTTCGGACTGTTCGGCTTACCCGTCTTGGGAGTGACAGGAGTTGCTTTATCTACCGTTGTCAGTAAATTCTGTGGTTTTATTATAATGGCATTAATTCTCAAATTCAAAACCAATATTCATTTCCCTATCACAAAAATCCGTCACATTCCAATTAAAAGGGCTGTTGAGATCCTGAAAATTGGCATACCGTCAGCAGGCGAAGTTCTTTCCTATAATATAGCGCAGATGGTCACATATTATATTATCGCACGTCTCGGAACCCATTCGTTAGAAGCATATGCGCTATTAAATACTCTTATGCGTTTTATTTTTATTACCGCGTTATCCATGGGCCAAGGCACACAGGTACTCGTAAGTTACTTAGTCGGAGCGGGAGAAAAAAAGCAGGCCTTTAAAAAAACATTAAAATACCTGAAATTCGCAATATTCATCTCATTCACCATAGCGGCCATCTTATCCCTGTTCAGGGTTCCGCTGCTCGGTATTTTTAATCCGAGTGACGAAGTTTTAAACCTGGCGGGCACGCTCATCCTCCTTACCATGGTCCTGGAGCCGGGGCGGGCGTTCAACCTGATAATCATCAATGCGCTGAAAGGCTCCGGCGATGTGAGGTTCCCCGTTATGATGGGAATCATTTTCATGTGGGGTGTATCCGTGCTTTTTTCCTACCTGCTGGGGCTGCATTTCGGCCTGGGAATCATGGGCGTCTGGATAGCTTTTTCCATGGATGAATGGACACGCGGCCTTATCATGCTGTGGCGCTGGATCTCTCGCCGGTGGGAAAAAAAAGTACTCATTCGTCATTTGGAAGCAGCTGACACGGAAGCCCATTAAATTAAATAGGGAATAAACAATTTTGTTTTCTTTCTATAGTCTTTGTATTCATCTCCTAAAACGGCTATGAGGGCTTTTTCTTCAATATGTATCCGGATTAATATACCGGCCAAAGGTAGAAAAAAAGCGCATATAGATGACAGAACTTGATTATAAACCAAAGATATCCCTGCATATCCTATTAATTCGGCCGCATAGGCAGGGTGACGGATAAAGCGATAAATACCGGTCTTTATTATTCTTTGATTAGGCAAAGCTCCGGCGTTAATAACAAAGGACTTGCCAAGTACCCGTACAACATAAAACCTGAGTAATACACAGACACACATCAGAACACAGCCTGAAAACCTGTGGCAAACAAACGGCGCCGTAAAAGCCTTTTGCGCTTCGGAATCAAAAAAAATCACGCACGTCAGGCCGATAATAATGAAGGCAAGCATGATATATTTGGATATTTTTTCCCCGTATTGCCTGTTCCGCCTGCGATTATGAAAAAAGAAAAGGTAAGCATCAAAACCGGTCCATAGAAAAAGGATAATAAAAAAAACAATATGCGCAATATTCATGCCCTGTTCCCACATAATCAAGTGGTATAGGAGGCATTGATGTGTACATACTCCTCGGTCAGGTCGCTTCCCCATGCCGTAGCGGCTGATTGACCCAATCCCATAAATACATTAATGACGCATACCTTTGCCTTTTTTAAATAGTCGATAAGATCGTCTCTCACATTGATTTCCCTGCCGCCGTCATACACAACCGTATCGCCAAAAGCTATCCGGATTTTCAGGGGATCAACTTCCGGGTCAAAGGTCTTCCCAAGGGCCATGGCAATCCGTCCCCAATTCGGGTCATTGCCGTATACGGCGGTTTTGACGAGTGGAGAATTGATGATGGACTTGGCAAAGCGATTTGCCTGTCCATAGTCCCGGCATTCGTACACGTTCGCTTCGATAATCCTCGTCGTACCTTCCCCTGCCCTGATGATCTCGAGGGCAAGCTCCTTGCAGAGACCCGTGAGGGCCGTTTCGAATACCCCGGCATCGACCGGACCGGCCAAGCCATTAGCCATGATGGCCACGGTGTCAGAAGTGCTCGTATCGGAATCGATGCTTATCATGTTGAACGTCCTGTTCACCGCCTTCCGAAGTGCGGCGTCAAGGTCGGGGGACGCCACTTCGGCGTCGGTAAAAAAATACACGAGCATGGTGGCCATATTGGGCTCGATCATCCCCGCGCCCTTGGCGATGCCCGTGATAACGGCATTGCCGGCTTTCACGCTCTTTATTTTCGGGTATTTATCCGTGGTCATGATCGCTTCCGCCGACCGGCCCAGGTTGCCGTCTTTCAACAAACCGGGAACGTCCCGTATATTCTCCCTGATTTTTTCCAGGGGCAGCGGCACACCGATCACACCCGTCGAGGAAAAAAGCACGTCGTTCTCCCGGCACCCAAGCAGGCCGGCAAGATCCCGGATGATGGCCATGGCGGCATCATGACCCTTCTGCCCCGTCGCCACATTGGCATTGCCGCTTATGACAGCCACGGCCTGCAGCCGGCCGTCTTCCACCTGTTTTCTGCCTATGGTAACCGCACAACCGCAAAACGTGTTACGTGTGAACACGGCCGCGCCGGCCGCCTGTTTCCGTGAAAATACGCAGGTAAAATCAAGGCCACCTTTCTTCACCCCCACGTTCTTGGCACAGCTCAAATATCCTTTAGGGAACAAATCCTTACTCATCGTGTAATCTCCTTAATACAGAACATGAATGTGAAGATTATAATAAAGCAACCCTGCCTTGTAAAGTGAACCCGATAAAGCGTGAAAATTCCGGCTTATTTTTTCAGCCTTTCGATTTCGGTGTCTATCATTTTAATATGACTGATATTTTCCCGGCCAAGTTCACGAAATGTTGACAGCTTTTCAGAAATCAAGGACGCTATTCCGTCAATGGCTTCTATTTCCGTTCGAATCTGGGAGAAAACGTTAACGATATTCCCGAACACCTGGCTGGAATTGGCAATGAAATCCCCCATTACGTGTAAAGATTCATTCAGGTCTTCCGTAATATCCTTTAAATGAACCGTGGAATGAGTTATTTCCTGGGACCCGCCCGCTAATTCGGACAACCCTGTAATTATTTCGTCAAGTGTAACGACAATAGCCGAAACACCGCCTATAATCTCATGAAAAAAATCCCCCACTTTTTTATTTATATCCACGGCCTTCTCCGTATCACTCAGGTTCTTTTTTATATTGCCGGAAATTACCTTTGTATTCTGGTTTGTTTCCTCGGCGAGTTTTTTTATCTCGGATGCAACGACGGAAAACCCCTTCCCGAATTCTTCGGCATGTGCCGCTTCGATCGCCGCGTTCATGGAAAGAAGGTTGGTTTTCGCCGATACATTCATGATGACTTTCAACAAGTCCATGGCACTCTTGGAAGAACGGGCGACCTCCTCAATGGACTGGATGGAAGTATTTATTTGATCCTCCCCCTCTTTGGCCATATCCGCCAGTTCCGCCATTTTATTTTTCTTTTCCTGGGACACTCTGGATAAATTACCGATGGAGCTGATTATTTCATTCATGGAACTCGACGTTTCGATCACGGCGCTGTTCTGGTCCGATAAGTTGGATTTCACGCTTTCCTGGGCCTTATTGATCTGATCCGTCGCATCCTTCGAATTTTGAAGCCCATTGCTCAGGTTTTCCACCTCCGATTTCATGCTGTTCAAATGACCCGTGATTTCCCCGACAGACTTGACGATTTCCTCAGAGAAAGACAATAGCTGTTCCCCTATCCTGAATCCCTGTTTAGAGGTAACCACAACCGCTTCCAATTCATCAAATCTTCTTTTATTCTCTGCAGACTCCTTTTCCGCAATAGTGACGGTCTTTTGCATGACATTAAATATGATGCAGGCAAAAGCACCTGCTATGGCATACAAAACAAGTGTAGGAGCCATGGCATTCAAACTCGAGTCAAGGGTAGTGGCCGGGTCAGGAGGTATAAAAATATATACGAGAATGATTCCTATGCTGCCTGCTATGGTAAGAAACAGAGGCTGGTAAAGGGTATACCCAATCAGGCAGGCTTCAATTAATACGAAACTGAGGAAAAATCCCGCCTTGTACAACTCGGTTATCTGGGTGGTAGGGCTCAACCATATCCCGGCATTCATAGCCACAAAGGACATGACAATATTAATGTTGCTGGCCCATACGAATTTCCCCTGTTTTAACACCACCAAAGCAATAAAAAACACGAACGCCGTTACAAACATAAGAAGGTAAATCAGCGGGTCGGTTAAGCCGGACCCGGCTAAAAACAACGTGTCTACAACACAAAATGAAATCAGAATCAAATCCATAATCAGGATAATTTTCGCTTTTTGACTAATTTCCAAACCACCTTTGTCATAAATAGAAATCATATGCGTAAAAAATTTCTTAATCATGGTACCGTCCTTTTATATAAATCCAATCCATATAATCCATTATAAAAAATCAATTCCATCAATGCAAAAACTTTTTACAGTCACCAATCCATTCCGGCCAATCTTGACAAATCCTGCCGTACCGTTACAATCATTCCTGTTTGTATGGAAACTAAAAAAATAATTTTGATCACGGGCGGCTGCCGCAGCGGTAAATCCCGGTTCGCGCTTAAGCTGGCTGAAACAATAAATGGAGAAAAAACATTCATTGCAACGGCCGAAGCCCTGGATGACGAAATGCAGGAACGGATAAACCGGCACAGGCTCCGGCGTGATTCCAATGAGTGGCAGACCATTGAAGAACCCGTTGATATAGCACGTGCACTCAACTCACTGAAAAATCAACAGGTAATCATAATCGACTGCCTGACTCTCTGGATTTCGAATCTGCTCATGAAAAACGACACCCTGACAGAGGATGATATTTCCCTCCGGATAAAAGAGGTGATGTCGGCCGCAGGTCAAACGAAAAGCCTGATCATAATAATCAGCAATGAAGTGGGCCTGGGTATTGTTCCCGACAACGCGCTATCCCGGAAGTTCAGAGACCTGAGCGGACGGGCCAACCAGGTTGCGGCATCGGCCTCCGATGAGCTGATATTCATGGTAAGCGGGCACCCCTTGTATCTCAAGCAGGGGTAAACTATGGAAGAAGGAAAACAAATGGGACTGCTGAATGAAACGCTTTTGAAAATCGAACCACAGGATACCGATTACAGGCACCGTGCCCGCAATCATCTTGAACAGCTGACCATGCCTCATTGGGCTTTGGGCCGATTGATGGACCTGGCCATAGACATTGCCGGTATCACCCGGTCACTCACTCCGGCCCATGAAAAAAGAACGGTCCTTGTAATGGCCGGCGACCATGGTGTTGCTTCCGAGGGAGTCAGCAAGTATCCAAAGGAAGTGACTGTCCAGATGGTAAAAAATTTTACAGCCGGCGGGGCAGCCGTCAATGCCCTTGCACAGCAGGCAAAGGCATCCATTGTAATTGTGGACATGGGCGTGGACGGCGACCTGGACGAACTTGTGAAAAACAATCAACTGGTTTCATGTAAAATCAGGCGCGGGACTTCCAGCATTACCTCCGGTCCCGCCATGAAAAAAGAAGAAGCCATTCGTTCAATCGAAGGGGGTATATCGGCAGTACTGTTACATGCGGCCGATGCGGATATTATAGGCACGGGAGACATGGGCATCGGCAACACAACCCCGTCAAGCGCCATAACGGCCTGCATAACCGAATCCAGGCCCGAGGATGTCACCGGCCGGGGGACCGGTATAGACGACAGGGTTTTAAAGCACAAGATAGGGGTGGTAAAAAAAGCATTATCCGTCAACTCTCCCGATAAAAACAACGCCATTGACGTTCTCTCCAAGGTGGGTGGATTCGAAATAGGCGGCATCGCGGGAGTGATCCTGGCAGCCGCGTCCCTTCAAAAGCCGGTTTTGGTGGACGGATTCATATCAACGGCAGGCGCGCTCATTGCGGCACTCCTGGCACCGGATGCAAAGGACTACATGATCGCGGCCCATAACAGCGTCGAACACGGACATATGCTTGCGTGGAAATGGCTCGGGAAAAAGCCCTTGCTGGACCTCGACCTGCGGCTGGGAGAGGGTACGGGTGCGGTTCTTGCCATGAATCTAATAGAAGCGGCAATCCGCATCATGACGGAAGTAAGCACTTTTGATGAAGCTGAGGTGAGTAAAGCCTAAGGACCCTTTTCCTGGGCAGCAATGTGTAAAGCCCCCGAGAAAACAACTGAATCACATTTTATAGTTTGTCCAGGAGAATGGAGCATTTCCCGGAAGGTATGGGAAGGGTACGCTTCTTGGAGCCGAGTATGTTTATGGTAAAATAATACAGCTTTTCCGATTCAAGCCTGATTTCCCACCCGCGGCCGCTCTGGTTGCTTACGATTTTTATCATGTTGCGCTTCAATGACAGATCCTCGATTCCCATTGCCTCAATCGTGGGAATGATCCAGTCAATGGTCTTCCGGGGCAGGGAAACGTAAAAACCGATCACGTTTTCTATCATAAGTGAAATGGTTGCCAGGGCTGTATACGGTAAATAGAGTTTCCTGGGAAAATTTTTCACTTCAGGCCATCTTGCCGGTTCGCTTTTAAGCGGGGTGTACGCCTCCCAAAGGCTGCCCTCGCTCCCGTCTTCCGGCTGCAGCCCGTCCAGTAAAAAATAGAGATGCCGGATTGAAAATTCCCGGGCCAGGTCAAAACGGGCGTACTTTTCCAGTCCCTTGATGATGATATAATTGAAATGCGAGAACACGGAACCCCTGTATCCCATACCGTGCTTGTGAAATGCCTTGTTTTTTAACGAAATTGAAGGAAAAGGATTGTCCGTTCCGAATTCATTCGGGTTGGTGAGATTATTGATGATCCGTTCACTTTTTTCCCTGTTCGGAATCTCCGCCAGCAGCGGCCAAAAACAGGCGACCGTCTTGTTTTTGAGCTGCCTTTCCTTTTTATCCAGGTCATAATAGTACGCATCCTGCTCATTCCACATCATTTTGTTGATTCTGGTTTTCAAGGAAAAATAGAATTTCTTGTATTTATAGCTTTTCTCCTTGTCATTGATGATATCGCCGAGGGCGGACATGTAAAGCGCATTGATGGCCATCTGGGCATTGAAATCAATCGGGTAATGGGCATCCTGACGCGGGGCATTGATCATCGTAGTCGCTTCTATGGGAACGGAATAAAGCCCGTTTTCATCCTTGAATGTCTTTTCGAGCCAGGTATAATAATTTTCCAGGTAAGGCATGATTTCCCTGACGCGTTTCTTGTTGCCTATTTTGTGATAAATATTGTATTCGGCCAATGAAAACAGCGGAGGATGGACTCCATCCGGATTTTTCTTGTTATGAACCGGTTTCCCCGATTTCTCGCTGTACTTCCACCTGATGGCGCCCGACTGTTCCTGCTTTTTATAAAAATTGTCCAGTGAAGGTGTAACGGGGAAATTCCTGTTACTGTAAACGAGAAAAAAAGTGGAAAGAATGGAATCAAACTGGGTGATTGCATCATCATTCGGGTGATTGAAATATTTTGATTCTAATTTATTGTCCGATGTTCCGCTCTTCCAGAAATTTTTTATCCATGTCCAGGTTTTGTCGTAGAGATCGACTAAATCCTGGTCGTAAAAACGGACTTTCGGGAACACTCTTGTTGACGATTTCGCCACATATACTCCTTATATCAAGCCGCGGTTCATCGATGGAACCGCTTTCACCTTGTAAAAACGCTATTTTATCAGACCTATTGTATCTATACTTGGTTTTCAGTCAAGTTTTTTTATCGATTCCGCCACGATTTTATAATATAATTCCTGTATCGATATACCTGTTTTTCGGCATATTTTAATAATATCTTCAAATTCCGGCATAATTTTCAAACATTTATCCTTGTAGAAGCTTCTTTTCACCTTGATCTCTCCAAATTCCGTTGAAATCTCCTCAATTTCCCTGTCAAGAACCGCCCTGTCAATAATCGATTTCCTGATGCCCAGGCTGGACGTGTTCCGGAAAAGAAATTCAATGAATTTGTCCATGTCCGGTTTCCGGCAGAGAATTTCCACCTTGAAACTCATTCTCCCCTTTTTCATACCTGCCGGTACTACGGTGTAATCAAGGGCTCCCAGTTCCATGATTCGCGTCATGCAATACGACAGGACCTGCGGAGTGATATCATCCAGGTTTGTTGCAAGACAGCCAATCCGTTCTTCAATCCAGCCCTTTTTGTCAATGGTGATAAAAGCCCGTGTCCGGATACCCGGATCTTCAGGGTCTTCCCCCGCAATCCAGTCATCCATTTTTAATTGGATACTTTCGGTAAACGGGGAAAAAAGCAGTTTCAAATATGCCGCTAAAAGCGGATCAATGATTCCCGCGGAATCGTCTAAAACCAGGTGCTCATTTTTCAGAATGTCCAGGGTTTGCTCCGGACTTGCCGGGCTGATCCGTGGCGGAAGCGCCGTTACCCCTTCCTTTTTCCTTATATAATCCAACAGAACCCTGCAGGAAATCAGGCAGCTTAAGACCCTGAAAGGAACGGCCTTGATCCCGCTCATCCTGTAGAAATCACCCAGGACACGGGAGGCATCGGGGAATTGCTTCATTGCCTCCTTGAGGGGTAATGCCCGGCCGTCCAATGAATGCGCACCATCATGGTACGGCTGCGGATTCTCAAGGGCATCGGGATCGGTTGTTTTACAAATTTCCCGCAATAAAGCGTAAAGGCTGCCAATGGAAAAAGGGGATGTTAAATCGATGCAGATCAATGCGCGCTCCCCCTTTTATTGATAAGGGCGGCCGTGTATCCGGCACCAAAGCCGTTATCAATGTTCACCACACTCACACCGGGCGCGCATGAATTAAGCATGGTCATTAAGGCGGCGTATCCGCCGGCGCCGGTTCCGTATCCTATGGAAGTGGGAACGGCGATAACGGGACATTCCACCAGCCCGGCAATGACTCCGGGGAGGGCGCCATCCATCCCGGCGACGGCTACAATAACATGGCTTTCCTTCAGCGGTTCGATTTTCGAAAAAAGGCGATGTATACCGGCAATCCCGATATCCCAGTATGTCCGGATCCTGGCTCCCATCATCCTTGCCGTAACGGCCGCTTCTTCACCTATGGGTATATCACTCGTTCCCGCTGTCACCACGGAAACCAGGCCCGTTTCCGCATCCGGCTCTCCAATGGTCACGGCACGGCTCTTTTCATGGTAAACGAGGTCCGGGAAGCTTTTTTTCAGCAGCTTTGCCGCCGATTCTCGGACACGGGTCAGGAGCACATGCTTATTGTGCTTATAAAGCATCTCTGTTATCTTCAATACTTCCTCATCCGTCTTGTTCAGGCAAAAAACAACTTCCGGAAATCCCGTCCGGACTGCCCGCGCCAAATCTATCTCGGCAAATCCGAGATGCCCGGATAACGCGTTTTTAATACTTTTCAATGCCGCGTCCTGCGACAGTTCACCGTTTTTTATCCTGTCAATGATTATTTTTAGCTGTTCTTCCCACATTTTTATTTATATGCACCTTGAAAACGCAATGTTTTCATACAATAGTACTAAAGAATTGTCGCAGAGTCAAATTTTTTCATTTGTTTCGTCAAATAAAATTATATCACTTCCCGCCTTTAAGGATTCCCTTTGGCGGAATACCGCCGGGAAAATTCGCTGAACCATACCCCTTCCAGTAATGAATACAGCACATCCCCAACCTGTTTTAATGAAAATTCGCTGCAGTATTCAATGACATCGTTCTGGGTATGCCATTGAGGGTAATTAATATCGATAAGCATGGCGGCCGGTATACCCTGCCGTAAAAAAGGGTAATGGTCGCCAATAATGGCGGTGGTCGCGTTTTCAAAAAAGGCGGGATACTTGAGAGACCGGCCTATGGAGAATACCCTGTTCACCATTTGTACCGACGGCCCCGTTGCCAATGAATTCAGGTCCAGGTTGAGGTGCATGTCCTTTCCCCCCACCATATCCAGGGCAATAACGAAATCAGGCTTTATCAAGCCTTTCCTGGCATAATGGTCAGCCCCCACGCTGAACTCACATCCGTCGATATTCCCTATATCCTCCGCGTCAAAAAGTATAAACAGGAGGTTACAGGCCGGAACCGTTTCATGGTAAATCCTGGCCAATTCAAGGATAACAGCCACCCCGCTTGTACCGTCATTGACTCCCGGAATCGGGTGATTGACAAGCAGGGGATCCGTTTCATTGTCCGCTATCCACCGCGTGTCAAAATGACTGCCTATCAAAAGGGTATAACCGGTGTTTTTTCCTTCAATGAAGCCGCAGATATTGGCGCAATACATGTTATTGCCCCTGAAAGGTACGGTGAATTCATGCAGCCATGATTTTGAGGTTATCCGGGACAAAGATTCATGAAGGAATAAAATCGCCTCCCGGTGTTCTTCCGTTCCGGGCGGCCGTTTACCCCTTTCGGCCAGGCTTTTAAGGATGCCGTAGGCATTTCCTGAATCAAAGGACATGCTGCTTCACGGACCTTTTTTCAGCTTTTCAATTTCATCCCTGATGACGGCAGCCTTTTCGAATTCCAGGTTCTTGGCCAGTTCCAGCATCTCTTTTTCCAGGACCTTCATCAAGTCCCGGCGCTGTTTCGGAATGAGAAGGTTGTAGCTCTGTTTTAAAATTTCAATATTAAGCACCTCGACCTGCCGTTCTTCCTCTTTCTTCCTGACAAGGATATCCCGTATCTGCTTTACGATCGTTGTCGGTGTAATCCCGTTCTTCTCATTGTATTCCCGCTGGATTTCCCTTCTTCTCTGCGTTTCCAGTATCGCCTCTTTCATGGCGTCCGAAATACGGTCCGCGTACATGATGACCTTCCCGTTCACATTCCTCGCCGCCCTGCCGATTGTCTGGATGAGCGACGTTGCGGAACGGAGGAACCCGATCTTGTCCGCATCCAATATGGCGATAAACGATACCTCGGGTAAATCAAGACCTTCACGAAGCAGGTTGATGCCGACAAGGACATCGAAGTCTCCTTGACGCAGGGCCTTGATTATTTCAACCCGTTCAAAGGTTTCCACTTCCGAATGGAGGTAAGCCACCTTCAGACCGAGATCGGATAAATAATTGGAAAGATCTTCCGCCATTTTCTTTGTCAGGGTCGTGATCAGCGTTCTTTCCTTCTTTGCTATACGTTCTCTAATCTCTGCATGGATATCCTCAATCTGGCCCTGGCTGGGACGGACTTCCACTTCCGGGTCCAGCAGCCCGGTGGGCCGGATGATCTGTTCCACCACCTGTTTGCTTTTCTCCAGTTCCTCGTCTCCCGGCGTGGCGGAGACAAATATGGTCCTGTAAAGCAGCCCTTCAAATTCGGTAAAATACAGCGGCCTGTTGTCGAGAGCCGACGGCAGCCTGAAACCGTATTCGACCAGGGAGAGTTTCCGGGACCTGTCGCCCGCGTACATTCCCCGCAACTGGGGTATCGTGACATGGGATTCGTCCACAAACGTCAGGAATTCATTCGGGAAAAAATCGATGAGCACGGCCGGCCTTTCCCCCTTGCGCCGGCCGGCAAGGTGCCGCGAATAATTTTCAATCCCCGAACAATAACCGAGTTCGGACAACATTTCCAGGTCGTATTCGGTCCGCGATTTCAGGCGTTCCGCTTCAAGGTTTTTATTGTTCCGCAGCAGTTCGTCATATCTTTCAACCAGTTCCTTCCTGATTTCCTCGATGGCCGTCTGTACCGTGTTTTCCGCCATGACAAAATACTTGGCGGGATAGATGGTGCAGAACTCGAGTTTTTCCAGCACTTCCCCCGTCAGGGGATTGATCCTTTTGATGGCGTCGATAACGTCCCATGAAAGTTCCAGGCGGATGGCATCCTTTGAATAGGCGGGGAATATTTCAATAACGTCTCCCCTTATCCTGAACCGGGACCTTTCCAGGACGGCATCATTCCGCTCGAACTGGAGATGGATCAGCTCCTGGGACGCCTTTTTTACGTCGATGGCCTGGCCCTGCCTGAATTCAATCCGCATGTCCCTGTAATCCTTGGGACTTCCCGCCCCGTAAATGCAGGACACGGTGGCCACAACGATCACATCCCGCCTTTCAATCAGGGATGTGGTCGTGGAAAGCCTGAGCCTGTCTATCTCCTGGTTGATGCTGGCGTCCTTTGCAATGTACAGGTCCTTGCCGGGGACGTATGCCTCGGGCTGGTAATAATCGTAATACGATACAAAGTATTCCACCGCGTTGTCGGGAAAAAAATCCTTGAACTCCCGGTAAAGCTGGGCGGCGAGTGTTTTGTTATGCGAAATGACAAGGGTGGGCAGCTGGACCTCCTCTATGATCTTGGCCATGGTATAGGTTTTTCCCGACCCCGTTACCCCCTTGAGTGTTTGATAGGAATATTCATCCGCGATTCCCTGAGTCAATTCACTGATGGCTTTTCCCTGGTCCCCTGCCGGGCTGAAATCCGATACTACCCTGAATTTTGCCATGCCTGTTCCTGCTGATCCGTCCTTTCAAAAAAATAATTCATTACCATTGATATCTTGAGGGCCTGTCGGCAAGTTTTACACTGACCGTTTTAGTGGAATTCCCGCGCAGTACCTTTACCGTGACATTTTCACCGGGTTTGTTATCTTCCAGCGCGCCGTACAGGTCGGATAAACTGTTTATCGGCGTTCCGTCTATTTCCACGATGACGTCTCCGCCAAGATAGATTATGCTCCTGCCGTACCTGACGGCATCGGCCCTGTTGCCGCCGCGGATGCCGGCCCTTTCGGCATTCCCGCCGCTTACCGTCTGGGACACAAGGATCCCCTTGTCAATGGGGAGCCGTGCGTACCGCACCAGTGCGGGGAATATCTGCACCGGGACAATCTCGATCCAGCCCCGGTTCACCTTGCCGTATTTAATCATGTCAGGGATAATCCTGTTCGCCGTATCAACCGGAATGGCAAACCCTATACCCACGGAACCGCCGGAAGGCGAATATATCATCGTGTTTATCCCGATCATCTCCCCATGCGAGTTGAGAAGCGGCCCGCCCGAATTACCCGGGTTGATGGGAGCGTCGGTTTGAATCGTTTCCTTGATAATAAGGTTATCCGAAGTTCTGATCGGGCGTCCCAGGGCGGAGATGATTCCCTGTGTCATGGTTCGCTGCAGGCCGAAAGGATTGCCGATGGCCAGCACCTTCTGCCCGACGGAAAGCGTTGCTGATGTGCCGAAAGGAATGGTGGTGAGGACCTTGCCTTTGGGATCGAATTTTATGACGGCCATGTCATTTTCAGGGTCGATTCCCTTTATTTCACCTTCATACTCGCTGCCGTCCGCCAGGGTAATACTCAGCCGGTCCGCATCCTGGACTACGTGGTAGTTGGTCAGGACATGCCCTTCCTGGTCGATAATGGAGCCCGACCCCGATCCTCTTTCCTGCGGCACGGGTTCCAGGAACCAGTTATAACCAAACGTGATGGAGGTGATATTGACAACAGCGCTGTTATATTTCTTATACACCTCGATATTTTCGTTCTCAGCCATCGAAAAACCATTGTTGCTTACAAGCGTTACCGTGCCATTTTCCGCGTCGACCCGTTCGGAAACCGGTATCCGGTCTTCGACAACCGGTTCGTTTCCCGCTTTTGCGTTTTCGATCATCGGTGGAACGAAAATTAATCCGAGAATCACGGCAAAGATAAAGGCAGCGGCTGCCGATCCAATGGAATAAATCAAAACCTGCCTTCTTGAGAACAGCTTCATCCCGTACCTCCTTTACGTCAAAATACAAAAAAAAGAATAATTATTCCAGCTACTTTCATGTGTACTGTCCGGATAAAATTTCTAAGTTATAAAGGTTCTATCCTGATTTGATGCTTCTCCCGTTCCAATGTATGATAATACCTGATTATCTGCTCATCCTCCGTCTTTTCCCATCGGCCGTCCGAAGGGATGATCTTGAATCCGGCGGGGTACTGGATTAAAGGAACGAAAATTTCAGTGGGTTCCGCGCAGGAATTATCATGGGTAAACTCCAGGTTGAAAATTCTCTTCTTTAACTCGAATTCCATGGAAGAAGGGATACCGGCAATGGCTTTTGCGCAGGGCCGGATGAATCCCGGCAAAGCCCTTCCGCCAGAATTGATGTCATCCGCATTGTCCCGCTGGTCTTCACTGTATACGGACAAATCCTCGTCATTCCATTGATCTCCCCTTTCGTTTGTATTGTCAGAGGTGTAATTCCAGATTGTTGCATTGAGAAGATTTTTGTCCATCGCGTTGAAATAGGCATCAAAGGCCTTTATCTGTTTTTTGAAATTGCCCGTTTTATAGGATTTCCTGTTATACATATCAAAAGGAAGGCCGAATTCCCCTACAAGGACAGGTATGTCCCCCATCCTCTCGCGTGCATGTGAAGCAAGCGCGGCCAACTGGGTGACATAGGATTCCCGCGCCTTTTCTCTGCCGAATTCAATCTTCCCCGTGAATAAATTCAAGGCAAGATACGGCCTGTATTTTTTCGTAATCAATGTAATCCCGTCATACCAATGACCGGCAAAAACAACGTTATCCTCATCCTCTTTTTCCCAGCCGAAAATGGGGCGCATGGGAGCCCCTTCCACGAATATCATGAATTTCGGATCCACTTTGCGCAGTTCCGTCAAGTACCGTTTTACAAAAGGTTTTAAGTAATCTCTTTCAAAATCCACCTTTTTCCCGTTTACATTGAGAAAATGATCCCGCTTCAATACTTCCGGTTTCCCGTCAATGTCGGTCCATACCCCATTCTGCCTGAAAACACACTCGTACCCGGCCTTGTATAACCTGACCCGGCCGGGATTCAATTCAATCTTTCTGATAACCCGGGATTTTTTTAAACCGGGAAAATATTCAGGTACTCTTTGTGGATATCCCGAAGCCAGAAGCATGGTCTGGAAATAAGAAGGTACTATTCCGAATTTCAAGTCGATATGACGGGTAGTCGTAATATCGGGCGTACCTATCATCCCGGTTATCGGTTCATTCAACGTATCGAATCCATTGACATTGGCATACTTCCCGAGCCGTGCGGCTACCTGCTTTACCGCATTGATGTAATGGCTTTGAAGGAATTCCTGGACCGGTACGTCGTTAATGACGGTCTTCGGGGTAAAATGATTGCCGCCGAAAAAAAGGGTGAACATCGTTGCCGCACCGTAACGGTAATTGTTGGTCGACCATTGCATCTGCGGGTACCGGCCCCCGTGAAGACCGTGGACCAGCCCGGCTCCCGATTTTTCCATGTTCAGGAGTTCCATGCCAAGCAGTTCCATCGTCCAGCCGGGGGCCCCGTCGCCCCCCGTCCACCGGCTCCACACGTCCTGATGCGGATCGACAAAAAAGGAAATCCCGTGCTCCGCCGCCCTGGCCGTAATTTTCTCAATGTAATCAAGGTACTCATTGTCATAAACACCAGGTCCTTCATGCTCAATGGCTTCCCAGGTAATGAGGAACCTCAGAAAAGTCAGTCCCCAGGTTTTTAGACGGCGAAAATGTTCATCCGCTTCCTCGAGGGGAAAGGGACGGCCGACAAAGGAAACCTTCCTGGAATCCAGGAGATTTTCCCTTAAGCATGTTGCTCCGTTGGGTGTTTTCGGCACCTTGGTACTTCCCCCCAGGTTGACTCCCCTTAAAATCAAGGTTCGGCCGGCGTCGTCCTTGAACCATCTTCCATCTATGTGCATTCTGTCTCTCCTTGCATGCTTTATTGTAAAATAATGTCAGGGTGTCCCGGCGCCTGATACCGAGGTTCTTTTCCTGATAACTTCAGGCTTGTTGTAGGTATCACGGTAGTCACCCAATGGGTAGGTTTCCAGGTCTTTGACATACCAGGCAAAGTTCCGAATGGCCCGGTCCGTTCCCATATAATACCCGTCCCCGGTCCAGGTCAGAAAATCCGATTCATTTTTAACCATACAGGTATACACGATCCTGCCGGTGGAAACGTTCCAGAGCCGCACAAGGGAATGATAACTTCCCGATAAGGCAAAATTGCCGTCTGGAGAAATGGCCACGGAATTCACGGGCTCCGTCTGACCGGTATAACTTCTGATCTCAACTCCCCTGGCCATGTCCCAGAGTTTCATGGTGGCATCATCGCTTCCCGAAAGAAGCGTCTTCCCGTCTTTGGAGAAAAACAGTGAGGTTATGCCGTCCTGGTGGCCCTTCAATACCATATTTTTAACCAGGGTTTTGGCATCGTAAACGGCAATGGTGGCATCATCACTTCCCGATGCAAGCCATTTCCCGTTTTCAGACACGGCCACGGCATTGACCCAGAGCGAATGATCAGAAAGCGTTTTCTTAGCCTTCCCGGTCTGGTAATCCCATACAATCACACCCCTGTACATACTGCATGTTACCAGGCTTTTGTTGTCCGGAAAAACGGCGATGCCCAAAGCGGGGCTGTTCTGCTTTCCGAAGCTCGCTATTTTCTTTCCCGACTCCACGTCCCATACCCTGATGACGCCCGAGTACCCGGCCGAGAAAAGCCGGGACCCGTCCGGTGAAAAGCAAACAGCTGTTACATCTGATGTGTGGTCGGTCAAGGTCCTGATTTCGAGCCACGTTTTGGCATCCCACAACTTGACCGTATCATCCTTTGCGCCCGTGGCAAAATACTTGCCGTTGGCGGAAAAATCCAGGGCGGTAACTGGTGATGAATGCCCCTTTATCACTTTCAATAACCGGCCCTCATCCCTGCTCCAGACCCGCACCGTGTTATCCCCGTAGGCGCAGGCAAAAACGGCCCCGTCCCTGCTGAAACACACGCGGCTCACATTATTTTCATAACCCGTAAGGACCCGTTTTTCCGTGCCTTTTTCCGCGTCGAATATCCTCATCGCGTTGTCATAGCTTGCCGTGATGACATTCCTGCCGTCGACGGAAAGACGGCAATCCGTCAGGGGCTTGATGTGGCCCGCGAAAATGCCGGCCGCTTCCTTTTTCCGGATGTTCCACATGATCGCCCGCATATCGTAGCTGGATGAGAGGATATATTCATCATCAGCGGAAAAAGAAACCTGTGTCACGATGTTCGTGTGTCCGCTGAATGCCGCTGTTTCACGGAAGGTTGACAGGTTCCAGACCCTGATTGAACCGGAGGCGTCCGCCGAAACGGCCAATTTACCGTTATGGGACACATCCAATGACCACACGTACGCCTTGTGCCTTGAAAAAATCCCGGCAACCTTTCCTGATTTTACATTCCACTTGAGAATCCTGTCCATGCTGTCGCTCAGGAGGTAGCGGCTGTCGTGTGTGAACGCGAGGGCATTGACGATGTCTCCCTTGTCTGAAAAACTTTTTATCTCTTTTCCCGAGCCGATACTGAAAATTTTTATCTGCGTATCGCGGGACCCGGAGGCCAGGTATTTCCCGTCGGCAGACAGGCAAATCGTGTTCACTTCATCCCTGTGGCCGTTAAAAACCTTCAGTTCCTTTCCCGAATAGGCATCCCACATCCTGATCGTCCTGTCCGCGCCGGCGGAAAAAACGTATCTGCTGTCAGCCGAGATGCAGACTTTCAGCACACCCCCGGTATGGCCGAAAAAAACCCGGACCTCCCGCATCGACGGGTAATCCCACAGCTTGACGGTCTTGTCCGCACTGCCCGTAACAAAGAATTCCCCGTTATCGGCAAAAGCGATGCTGTTGACATGCGCGTAATGTCCCGTTGGAACGTAAAGCGACGGATTTTCCTGGGGAAAAAGAATGCCATTAAGGCCAAGGGTCAATAATACAAGTATCAAGGATATTTTCGCTTTTCGTTGCATCTCTGTTAACTGTATTATATATCATGATATGACTTTTTTTCCAACAAGGCACCTAAAAAACGCTACTGCGTTTTGGCTTGTGCGCAGGCAAGAAAACGCTACTGCGTTTAGGCTTGTGCGCAGGCAAAAAAACGCTACTGCGTTTAGGCTTGTGCGCAGGCAAAAAAACGCTACTGCGTTTAGGCTTGTGCGGAGGCAAAAAACCACCGAAGAAGACAAATTAACCGAAAATACCTTCCACCCCTTAACAATCCACGAAAATTATAATACACTTTCCATGATTACTCCGGAACGAAAACCATGAAAAAAGTCCTGTTAATTCATCCGCCCGTATCCATACCCGTTGAGCCGCCGGCAGGGATTGCCCTTCTGGCAGGCGCGCTCAACTCCCGGGGAATCGCTGTTTCCGTTCTTGATCTGAATATCGAGATGTTCCAATTCATTGCAAATCAGCCTGTAAAGCCGGTAAACACCCGTGAAAAACAGGCTGATGTGAGAAAAGAAAAACTTATCCGCTCCATAAAGGACGGTACTGCCTTCAGGAATATCACAAAATACAAAAACGCGGTGACCCAGATCGATATTGCCCTGGCCGCGGCAAGCCGTCAATGGGGCAAAACGGTCACCCTATCCAATTATACAGATCCTGAGTTGTCTCCTCTGAAAAGCGCGGACTTAAAAATGGCTTTAACCTCTTTTAAAAAAGATTCTTTTTTTAATCTATATAAAAAATCGTTATTGGACCGCGTGGCGGAATTCAATCCTGATGCCGCGGGAATTTCAATAAATTACCTTCACCAGGCCCTGAACGCCTGCTCGATAATGGGGGCGCTGCGTCAATTTTTCCCGCGGGTTAAAATCATACTGGGAGGAGGGCTCATCACGTCATGGGTGCACAGACCGGGCTGGAAAAACCCGTTTGAAAATTATGCCGACCAACTGGTAGCCGGTCCCGGGGAACAACCGCTGCTGAAATTCTGCGGTCTGGAAGAAAATAACCGGGATTTTTATACTCCCGATTTCGAACCATTCCCCCTGAATGATTACCTTTCCCCCGGGTTCACCCTTCCCTTCTCCGCTTCCACGGGCTGCTTCTGGTCACGATGCCGCTTCTGTTCGGAAAGCATCGAAGGCAAACAATACAGGCAGATGCCGCCGGAACGTGTCCATTCCGACATCAGGGAACTCATCACCCGCTTTAGACCGTTGGCTATCCATTTTCTGGACAACGCATTGAGCCCCCTGCTTTTAAAATATTTTACCCGGCATCCCCCGGGCATCATGTGGTACGGATACGCACGGTTTACCAGGGAGCTGACCGATCCTCACTTCTGCCGGGCCTTGAAGAAGTCGGGATGCGCCATGCTCCAGCTCGGGCTTGAATCGGGAGACCCGTTCGTGCTTGAAAAAATGCATAAAGGTAACAACCTGGAACATGTTTCTTCGGCATTGAAAAACCTGAAACAGGCGGGTATCAAAACGTATGTATATCTTTTATTCGGCACACCCTGGGAAAACGGGGAACGGGCACGCCGGACAAAGGAATATGTATCGGCCAATGCTTCCAATATCGACTTCCTGCATGTCTCCGTCTTTTCTTTGCCCGCCCAGAGTGAAGAAGCGGGTGAACTGGAAACGTTTCCGTTTTACGAGGGAGACCTCCCGTTGTACCTGGATTTCAGGCATCCCCTTGGCTGGGGAAGAAAAAAAGTAAGGCGGTTTATCGACAATGAGTTCGGCAAAGAACCGGCTATTGCCGCCATCCTGAAAAAAACAGTCCCGTTTTTCGATGCGCATCACGCCCCGTTCTTATAATCATGATTCCTCCCTGCGGTAGGGAGCCAGCTGGCCTATAAGGGCCGGGGGGACCAGGGCTTTTAATAAATATCCGGTATCCATCGGTTTTTTCTCCAGAACCTTTCCCTGGAGGTAGATGATATTGAGAAGGTCCCCGGCGCTGTAAGGCAAATCCAGTACAACCTCGACGAACCTGTCCTTGAAAAATTTCTCGATCATACCGAGCAGTCTTTCCAGTCCCCCTCCTGTTTTGGCGCTTATCGCCGCTTCATTCTTTCCATTAAGGCCTTCCCCGTTATGTTCGGCAATGCGGTCGATCTTGTTCCAGACCATTATCTGCGGCTTGTGATGCACCCCGATCTCTTCAAGGACCCTGTGGACGGCCGATACCTGGCCGTCAATCATGGGATGGGACGCATCGGCCACATGGAGAAGGAGGTCCGCCTGCTGAACGCCTTCCAATGTGGCCTTGAAAGCCTCTACGAGGCTGTGCGGCAGCTTGTTGATGAATCCTACCGTATCGGTAAACAGCACATCGAATCCGGAAGCCAGGCGGACACGCCGGGTTGCCGGTTCCAGCGTGGCAAAAAGCTTGTCGTCCACGAGGATGTCGGCCCTGCTCAATGCATGGAGCAGCGTGCTCTTCCCCGCGTTGGTATACCCCACAATAGCCACGAGCGGTACCTTATTTTTCAATCTCTTCTTGTATTGTTCGTTCCGCTGGCCCTGGATTTCCTTGATTCTCCGCTTCAGCCTGACAATCCTGTCACGGATAAGCCTTTTATCCATTTCAATCATTTTTTCACCGGTTCCCCGGACACCGGCACCGGCGATGCCTGCGGAACGCCCTCCTGTCTGCTGGGCCAGATGGTCCCAGACCCTCCGTAACCGGGGCAGCTGGTACTCGATTTTGGCCAGCTCCACCTGGAGTTTTCCTTCCTTTGAATGGGCATGCTCGGCGAAAATATTCAATATAAGAGAGGTTCTGTCAATGATAAAAAGGCCCTTGCCCAGTTCTTTTTCAAGGTTACGAAGCTGGAGGCTGGTCAGTTCATCGTCAAAAAGAAGCATACTGGGAGCCAGCTCCTCGACCAGGGCCGAAATTTCAACGAGTTTTCCCGGTCCCACGTACGTATCGGGACAGGGATGTTCCAGCCTTTGCGCCAGCTTGCCCACAACTTCGATGTTTAATGTCCCGGCAAGCTGGGCCAGTTCGTTGAGGGAATCATGGATGGTAAAAAGCCCGGATCTGCTTTTCCTGCTTTCCACACCTATGAGAATAGCCTTTTCCTTTATTTGAGTTTCGTATATTTCCTGTTTCATTTTCTAATATAGGGATTTACGCTTCATTAAACCATTTTTTCCAGTCCGGCTTTTTAAAAAAATCCGACAGGACCAGAACCTGTGTTTTCAACTGGCCGGCAAGATCGGCGGTACCGTCCAATTCCTCCTTTTTACATTTCAATTCCAGTTCAGTACTTATCTTTACAGCTTTTTCCGCACCGAGCACTTTTAACGCATTGGCCAGTTTGTGCGTGGCCTGGTATAATTCAGTGCCTTTTTCCCCGCTGACCGAACTGTCTATCTGCATCAATTGTTCGGGATACGTCGTGAGGAACGAGGTGACGAGGTTTTCCGCCAGGGCGAGGTCCCCGTCGGCGATTTCCTTGAATTCCGTCATATTGATTGGTAAAAGCTTTTTTTCCATGCCACCTATATGATAATATATCTTATGCCAATCATCAAGAGCGAATAATAATACTATTAATCCCTTTTCCCATGTGCCGGGAACAAAATTTCAGGAAAGGGGTTGCGCCATTGCCAGCCTGTTTTTCCCGTTTTTCTGTAATTCTCAAGACGCCTTATAGACATTTCGGCAAACAAGGGGTCTGAATCACAGGTATAACAGGTCCGGCCCAACATGTCGCAGGAAATCAGGGTGGTGCCGCTGTGGGCAAAAAAATCGGTTACGACATCTCCTTCCCTGCTGCTTGCCTCGACAATCCGGTTAATGGCTTTCAATGGTTTCTGCGCGTAAGCGCCCGGAACATTTTCTTCCATCCTGTAAAAAACCTGCTGGATATCGACCCAGACATTGCCGGCCCGGATGCAGCCGGATTTGCTTCTTTCCATGTTTTCCATGACCCGGCCGTTCACCTTTTTATAATAACCGCGCAATATTTTGGGGATGTCCGTGTACACGGCATTGATATCAAACGTCGGGTTCCCTTTCACGTAATACAACAATTCCTGGCGAACGGCCATCCAGTTCTTCTGCGTACCGTAGCCGCGCTGGTTCCGCATGGTGATGAAACTCCGCGCCTTCATTTCCCCGAACTGCCTCATCATGATCATGAAATCCGGCAATGGCTGAAACCCGTCGTTCTGGTCCGCCCCCAGCCAGATATAAAACGAGGCATCTCTGTCAAGCACGGAAACGACATTCGCTGCCCATTTATGCGAAAACGCCATGTACCCTTCCAATCCCTTTTTAAAGAGGTTATGGGTGTTCCTGTTGCCGACAACGACGTTATACGGGGGATCATTGATCGAGAGGCCGGATTTTGATCCATCGAGCAGCTTTAAGACATCTTGTTCAACGGCGGCATCGAGAACGCCTACCCGGTGCCCGTTCTTTTTATCCTGCCAGACCTCGCCGGGTTTTAAGCGGCAGTAAGGAAGCAGCTTCGCTTTGAGACCGTCATCCAGATCGAGACGTGTGAGTTTTTCCCGTGAGTCATTCTTTGTGCCGGTTGCAGGGTCCGGACTTTTTCCCATGGGGGTATGGTACTATAAAGGCATGACAGCGATCAAGTGTCATAAAAGGGGATTATAAATTCTCTTTTAAAAATTCCACCGCCGCCCCTATAATCTCCCGTGTCCGTTCATCCCTGGTCAACGCGTCAAAGGCGTGTTTTCCCTCATCATGCACTTCGCAGGCAATATGAAATACTTTTTCCTCCGCCATTTCAAGAAATTCATCAATCGATTTGTTAATGAATTCCTTGTCCTTTTTTGCCTTCCCGATAAAAATCGGCGGTATTGCCGATGCCGATTTTATATAGTCAACGCCTGAAAATTCCCTGCGGTCATCTATAGTGACAGCCTTTGACAACAGGAAGTCAAAGCGATTAATATCCATCAGGCAGTAGAAACAGACAAGCGCCGCCGGATTCAAATCACTTAAAATTTTCCCAAGATAACAGCCGCCGCCTGATAAAATCCAGAAGGCGATTTTATCCGCATCGATTTTATACTCATCGGCCCTTTCCAGCACCTTTGCCCGTGCGGCGGCAATATCCCTGTAATTATCATGCAATGTTTCGAGATTGGCCGTCATGGACCGGTTCATTGTAACGGCAACCATGCCGGCGCCGGCAACGATCCTTCCGTACGATTTATAGATTTCCCACTCCTTGACGCTTTTCCCCATATGGGAATAGGTATCCCCGGAAATAAATATAACGGCCGGCCTCCTTTCATTGCCGCCTGAACCGGCAGGCAGATAAACATCCATTAATTGAAAGGGGCTGGAATCCCCGCCGTATTGTACATTCCTGATGACGGATACTTCATCCTCGCCTGGCAAATCAAAGTACACGGGTGTTTTTGTCATGATGCTGAACATAATTACTGAATACAATACAAACAGGACAGCGAGACCGCTTAAAAGGCCCAAAACAACCCATAGAATAAACATGCCTTACTCCTTCAAGGATAAATAATAGTCACCCGGCATGATACATCCGAAGTTAACTTTCGTCAATGGCGCCGGGTGGCGCTTCCAAAGCATCATCAAAATATTACACCTTACACGGCTAATCCCATACTTAAAACATATCTGCCGGGCACCCCCGGATCCTCCGCGATGTTCCACCTGGAAGTTGTCAGCCGGTTCAGGAAGCGGACATCATGGCTTGCCAGGAGGAGGGCGCACCGGCATTCCGATAGGGCCCGCTCGAGGCAGATAATGGACATGATATCCATGTGATTGGTCGGTTCATCCAGCACAATCAACGCCGGGTTGCGGAGCAGACCGATACTGAGCAACACCTTTCTCGCTTCGCCCGGGCTCAACGTCCCGGCCTCTATAATCCGTTCGGGCTCTGAACCGAGCCGGCTGATGGTAGCCAGCACCGATGCCAGGTCCGCATTATTCAGTGAATGGAGTTTTTTGCAGAGCGCCTCTGTTTCTTCAAGTGAAATTTCCTGTGGAATGTAAAGATATTCAGCTGTTCTTAAAAGACCGGAATTCATGATCCGTTCAATCAATGTACTTTTTCCGCTGCCGTTACCCCCCGTCAAGGCAATCCGGTCCGAAGGTGTTATCATTATTTCAGGCACTCCCAGAATTTTTCCTCCCCCTAATGAAATTTCCATTGATCCCGTTTTAAAAAGGTAATCCTTTGAAGAAATTGACCCCGGCACAGAAATGCCTGTCTTTCTTTTGGCGGCCACGGTCAACGAATCAATACTTTTATTCTTCTGGATGAGCCTGCTTTTAATCCTGTTCACCGTTTTGCCGGGTACGGCATCCTTGCCGGTAAGCCTGGCCCGGCGGAGTTTTCCCCGCCCGTCCTTGTCCTTCCTGTTCAGTTTCCTTCCGGACAGCCGGCCGGCGCTTCGTCTTGCCTCTTCCCTCGAACGGGCCGATTCTTTTTCCAGGCGTTTGATCTCCGCATTCAGCCGGTCTTTTTGCTTCCGGTTATATTCAATTTCCAATGTTTCCTGTTCCAGTCCCCTGGTAAGGCCTCCCGGCCTCAGCCTTACGGCACCGGGCCGCAGGAAAAGACAATGCGCACAAAGACTGTCCATCAATTCCCTGTCATGACTGACAAGGATACCGATGCCGTTATATGTTTTCAGTGAATCGTATATCATTTTTTTCGTAAACACATCCAGATGGTTTGTCGGCTCGTCCACGGCCAGTACCCCGGGACTTTTCCAAAGCGCCAGCCCTACCTGGAGCCGCTTGCGTTCACCATGGCTGAGCGTATCCCACCTGTTAAACCATTCATCCCGGATTCCAAGAAGGCCCTTGACTTTCATCGCATTTCCGTCCGGCGCCTCCCGGAACTCTTCATGTCCTTCCGGCAGGCTGTCCGTTCTCTGGGGACAATACAGGGACGGCCCCGGTATAAAAACCGTACCACCCTGCGGACCCAGGTGTTGCGTCATTAAAAGTAAAAGGGTTGTTTTGCCCGAACCATTGGCACCGGAAATTCCATTCCAGCCTTTCTGCAGGGTAAAATTTATTTTCTCAAAGAGAGTTATTCCCGATCCCGGGTAGGAAAAGGAAAGATTATTGATTGTCAGACAGGATTCACCTTTCATATCGCCTCCAATACTTTGGATTAAGGTTACCCGCGGCTATATACGGCTTTCTGTTGATTTAAGCGCGGGAATGATTGAGAAGGGAAGGAATTCACACGACTGACACCTTTATTCGAGTATGTTGTGGTATGAACGCCTTTTCTTTAGCTAATCACTCCCAAATTCCTTTCTGACGTTTAGAATATATCATTGTTTATCCTGTTTATCAATACCATTATAATTCTCTGTTTACTCGGCACGGGTTTTCTATTATAATTTATTGCGGCTGTGAGCACGGGAACCCACGGGAGGTGAATCAATGAAAACGGAAAAAATACCGTTATTTCTGATCATCTTCCTTATTATAAGTCCCTTATGCATTGGCGAAGAAAATAAAAACAGCATCGGCGATGAATACCTTGCCAATGGCGAATACGAAAAAGCCATCGATTTTTACATGACGGCATTGCTGTCCTATGAAAAGGAAAAACCGCCGAACAGCAGGTGGATTGCCAATACCCGCCTCTCACTGGGAGCGGCTTACGTGGAAACGGGCCAGCCGGAAAAAGCGGCCGGTTTTTTTTCCAGGACCATAAAAGCGCTTAAATCAATCAAGAAGGTAACGCCGGGGGAACTGGTCTTTGCCTGCACAACCTAGGTGCGGCGTATTATGCCATGGGAAACACCAAAGCGGCTGAAAATTATGAAGCAATGAAGCCTTCCTCTCCCGAATTACTCGCCACCACTTACTACAACATCGAATACACCTACCAGCTGATCATGAAAGATAAAAAGAATGCAAAAACGTATTACCGGAAAGCGTTGGCTCAATTCAAAAAGGCGAAAAACAACAAGATGGTAAAAGAATTATAGAAAATCATCAAATCTTTTAACTGATAGAAAATTTTTCACCCGTTTCTTGTGTCGCGCACGAGGTCCAGGAATTCCATCCGGGTTGAGGAATCGTTATGGAAACTGCCCAGTACACTGGAAGTGACCATGCGCGAATTCTGTTTCTCCACTCCGCGCATCATCATGCAGAGATGCTGGCAATCCATGATGACACCGACGCCTTCCGCGTCCACGGAATCCATGACCGTCCTCGCTATTTCCGCAGTAAGCCGTTCCTGTATCTGGAGTTTCTGTGCGTGCGCATCCACTATACGGGCAACCTTGCTGACACCCAGGACCTGTTTCTGGGAAATATACCCGACATGGCATTTCCCGAAGAAGGGAAGCATGTGGTGTTCGCAAAGGCTGTATATTTCTATTTCACGTACGATGATCATGTTGTTCGACGCGGATTCGAACCTGGCGTTATTGATGATCTGCTGAATATCCGTCCGGTAACCGTTTGTAAGGAAATCCAGGGAATTGGCAACCCTGGCGGGTGTTTTCAGCAAACCTTCCCTGTCGGGATCTTCTCCTATTTCGATCAGCAATTCCCGTATCAGTTTTTCTACTTTTTCCTTGTTCATGGTCTCTCCTTCCCAAGAATACATCAGGATTTTCGCGTGCGGAAAACCTGCTTCAATTTATCCGATAGCACACGCAATTCTTCGAGTCCATCCCTGTTCGATGCTTCGGCTATATCTTTCAAGGATTCCCCCGAATCAGGGAGGACAAAATCACCGGCAAGCTCGTAAAGGGGAATATTGATAAACGCCCTTTCCCTGATTTGAGGATCCGGGATCCTGATATCACCTTCACATATTACCTTTTCATTGTAAAGCAGGATATCAAGATCCATCGTACGCGGTGCATTTTTATCACCGGTTCTCACGCGCCCCAATTCCGTTTCAATGGCGCCCAGTACGCTCGTTTTGAGTTCCCTGGCCGGCAGCCCGGTCATGATTTCAAAAATACCATTGATAAAATCCGGCTGGCTGGTATTACCAAGGGGTTTGGTCCTGTAAAACAGGGACACCCCGGTTACCTCGGTCATCTCGTTTAAAAGGGTAAGAGCTTTTATTATATTGGATTCGGGATCTATGTTGGACCCCACCCCGATATACACCCTGCTTTTTATCATTGGTATTTCGAGAAACCTCCCTCTTATTACCCTTTCCGGCAAAGAACCTTTAAATTTATCGGGTTTTTTAACACCCTCCTGTAGCGGATTATCGGTACGAAGGATCGATGCCGGTTCATTCCGCGTATCTCGTGATTTCCACGCTGACGCTTGCCGCGTACGTAAGGGCCCCGGGCTTGTCCACCCGAACGGTCACCTTTTTAACCATGGAATCGGACAGGCAGATGGCGGCCACTTCCTCCGCCGCCTTCTCGATGAGGTAAAATTTGGAATGCCTGATATACGCCACTATCCTGTCCTTCAGGGTTTTGTAATTCACCGTATCGTCTATATTGTCGCTCCTGCACGCCCTGGACAGGTCTCCGTAAAGGGTGATATTGAACACCAGGTCCTGTTCCTCGATCCGTTCCTTTGGATTGATTCCGATGATGCACCTGATCCTGAGGTCCGTGATATGAATTTTGTCGTATTCAGCTTCCATAAACACTGCCTTTCAAATGGCGCCCTCCGTCGACGAATATCACCTGTCCCGTTATGAACCTGTTCTCAATGAGAAAATTGACCGCTTGACTCACGTCCTTCGGTTCCCCGTGAGTCTGCAGGGGATTCGAATGCGCCTGTTCCTTCAAGTACTCTTCTCCCTTTCCCGGCGGCGGCAGGATAAGCCCGGGAGCCACCGCGTTGACCCTTATGAAAGGCGCAAATTCGAGGGCCATGAGACGGGTAAGGCTGTAGAGCATCCTTTTACTCAGGTGATACGCCACATGCCTGTCATCATAATCCGTTATCCGGCTGTCCAGAATATTGATGATGTCACCCCCTTTTTTACTGCCGGAAAAATGACGGGAAAGACAGAGCGGGGCATACGCGTGAATATCCACATTTTGTATCAGGCTGTCATAGGAAAAATCGAGCAGGCTCTCTTCGGGGAAAATGGAGGCATTGTTTATTAAAATTTCCACGGAACCGGATGCTTTTTCCGCCTTTTCAAAAAGGCCCTCAACCCCGGTTTTATCGAGCAGGTCTGCCTTGACGGCCCATGCCTTCACACCGGCGGATTTCGCTTCAGCCACCAGCTGTTCCGCCTCTTTGGCCGATTCATTGTAATGAACGATTACATTGACGCCTTTATTGACAAGGCCGCGCGTTATGGCCCTTCCAAGCCGCTTTGCGCCGCCCGTAATCAGGGCTGTTTTACCAGTCATACTCCAAACCCTACCATATTTATTAAATTCTTGACAATATACCTTTATCTGTATAGAATTTATAAATGCCATTGAAAAACGAACCTGTTGAAAACGATACCAACCCCGAACATCTTGTCTTTCCCACCTACGAACAAAAAATAGAGGAAATTAAAAAAGCTTTACTGGATAACACAAAACTTGCCGTTATCTTTGTCGACCTGACGCCCCTTAAATTCATCGAGTCAAAATACGGGAAACAAATATTTGAAAATATGCTTGATTCCATAAAAAACGAAATCGTCCTGATGAAAGAGGAATCGTTTTTAAATGACGAGGACATTGTAACAACGAATTATATTTCAAGTGAATATTTTTATATCTTCCTGGTCAATGCCACGAGGGAAATCCAGGTCGATATACAACAATACGAGGATATTGCCAACCAGTGCCACATAAAAATCAACAACAACCTTTTCACGCTCATTTCGCCGTTATTAAAAGAAGAACTGAAAGTGAATGTCGGTTTCGCCGTCACGTTTTACAATCCTTCCATTAAAGAAGAAAGGCTGCTTCATGAACTCCTGGAGGATGCGCATCAAATGGCGAATTACCAGGAATCAATGCAGAAAATGACATACAAGGAAAAGGTGTTTAACCTCATTGTGAATAAAAGGATCAAGACTTATTACCAGCCCATTGTAGACCTGCGGTCCCTTAAAATCCTGGGTTACCAGGCCTCTTCCCGAGGACCGGAAAAAACGGAATTTGAAAATTCATACCTCCTTTTCCACGTGGCAAAGGAAATAGGCCTGTTATACGAGCTGGACTGGCTCTGTAAAATCAACATTTTTCTGGATGCCCGGAATTTGAAAACCGGCCTGAAGCTGTTTGTCAATATTCTTTCCACCAGCGTATACGACACGGATATCAGGATCAAGTATCTCGAAGACATTCTTGACGACACAAGTATCAATCCCAAGGATGTCATCTTCGAAATATCCGAAAAAAATATTATCCTTGATCTCGACTTTTTCAATAAAATACGGAAAAAATACAGGAAGATACGCTTTGCCGTTATTATAGACGATACCTGGATCAGTTCCCATCTTGCGGCAATCAAGAGCCTGGATATTTCCTATATCAAGTTGAATATTAATTTAATCAGGGATATAAACAAGCATTTTGTAAACAAGCAGCTGGTAAAAAACATAAAAAACATGGCGGAAGAAATGGGCGCACAGATTATCGCCGAAGGAATACAGTCCAAGAAGGAACTGGGCACTTTACTTGACCTGGGCATACAATTCGGCCAGGGTTACCTTTTTGCCCGCCCCGGGCTGCCTTTCCCCGAGGTGAACCTGACTGAAATGTTCGTACAGGATGAAGCATTAAAAAAGAAACTCCTTTCATCCATATTTTTAAAACGCGGCATGGATTACTACAACAAGGGTGATTTTGACAAATCGATACTTGAATTCTCCAAGGTCATCGAAGTGGACAGGCAAAACCGGGACGCCCTTTATCACAGGGCCCTGGCCTATTTTGAAGACGGTTCCTTCATTGCCGCCGGCCAGGACCTTGTCAACCTGATAAAGGCGGAGCCTAAATTCATGCCTGCCTATTTTTCACTGGGGCAGACATACGAAAAACAGGGAAACACCAGGGACGCCGTATCGGCTTACCAGCGTTATATGACATTCGCCAAAGAGGGGCGGGATGCCCATTTCTTCCTTGTGAAGCAGAGGCTGTCGGAGCTGAAAAAATGAACGACCCCCTCGCGAAAATCATGGATAACGGGCTGTCATTTGTCTACGGCAGCTACTCCGCGCTCGATAAATATTTCAACATAAAGGAACCGGGGACGGTCTGCATCCATACGGAGGAACCGATTGAAACCATGGCCAGAATAGTGGGCAACCTCGTTTTTTCCGGTCTTCCCTTTGAAGATGCCGCCGTGGAAACGGAGAAGACACGGTATTCATTTAAATTTGTCGATGATTTAAAGGAAACGGGCCCCGCACCGTTCACTGCCATGAAACTGCTCTACGACCCGGTACAGGACAAATTTTATGATTCAAGCGGGATTTATCCGGACTTGAGGAATTCCCTGCTTGTTAAGGATGGTTCGCAGGTTCATCCCGTCATTTACCTGATGGAAGCGGCCAAACTCGTTTCACGTTACCATTACACATTTAAAACCGACTTCAAGGTCACGGAACGGGAAGCCATCAGCTTGAAGGAAGAACATCAAAAGGACCTGCTGGTATCCATTCTTCTTGGCCGCTTCACGGAAAAAGGGCTGAACCTTCTCCATGAAACGGGATTTATTGATTATTACTGGCCTGAACTCCAGTCCATGACAAGTGTAAAACAGGCCAAAGACTACCACCCCGAAGGCAATGTCTGGAAGCACACACTTGAAACTTTCCAATATAGAAAGAAAGTGAATCTCAGGCTTTCCCTGGGCCTTTTGCTCCATGACATCGGCAAACCGGTATCGACAGGAACCACTAGCAACCCATTTACCAATCATTCGGAACATGGGGTCAAAATAGCGCATAAATTCCTGAAAAGGCTCGGATTCGAAGAGCAGACGATACAGGATGTCCTGTTCCTGGTCAGGTATCATATGCTTCCGGCCGGATTGCCTAAACTGCCGCTTTACAAGACGGAAACCATCATGAATTCCCACGTGTTTCCCATTCTTCTCGAACTGTACAGGGCCGATATGTCTTCCTCGTTCTGGGGCCCGGACAAATATTATGAAGCCTGCCGTTTCTACAGGAACTATATTTCGAAAAAATCAAGAATATATTAGATTAAGGGCTGTTTATAAATCACAAAAAATGATTATAGTACAATACAAGGATAAAAAATGGGAAAAGTAGTGCTTTTAACGGATATTGACACCCCATTAGGATATGGACTTTTAAACGGTTTTCATCAGCAAGGTTACAGTATAATCGCCACAACCTCTTCCAAGAACAAGGAACATATTCTTAAAAACATACGCGTGGAAGTTATCGGCCTGGTTGAATGGAACCGCTATTCCAGCCTCGATGTACGGAACATCATCTATAAGGCGAAAAAGAGATTCGGCCGGGTGGATGAGGCCTACATAATCCAGACCCTGCCGGTAGACCAGGGTGAATTCATCGATATCGAATCCTCGGATATTTCACACACCATCGATAAATGGCTTAAGGGCAATATATTCCTGGCAAAAGAAATCATCAAATCATATAAATCAAGCGGCGCGGGATTAATCTGTCTCATCAACCACCTGCAAAAAGGAAAAGATACCCGGATTTCCCCCTTAACCAGTGTTCTGTGGGAAGGGTATTCCGGTTTCATGAAAACCATGATTGCTTCCCCGATCGACGAGGTCACCATCCACGGGTTCAAGTCCGCCTTCTCCCCGGGGGATGAATTCGCCGATTATATTCTGCGTACCCTCACGGAGAAAAACAAGAAAGGCCCTTACCGTTTTTATGAATATTCGGCCAAAAAAGGATTATTCTCCGGATTCAAATCTTCTTCTTGATCCAAACACACAATTATGATAATAAATGTACAAAAGGAAGGAACGTAAATGGATAAAATAAAATTACGGTATGGATGCAATCCGCATCAGAAAAATGCCTTTATGTCTGTTATGAAAGGTGATTCACCGGTTCAAATTTTAAACGGCGCACCGGGGTTCATCAATATGCTGGACGCATTGAACGCCTGGCAGCTGGTGCAGGAGGCCAGAACTGCCACCGGGCTCCCCGCCGCCGCCTCGTTCAAGCACGTAAGCCCGGCCGGCGCCGCGCTTTACAAGGCCGTGGATGACGCCTATCTCAAATCCCAGTACATACCCGCAGGAAACTGGTCAAAGGCGGCCATCACTTACATCCGGGCAAGGGGGGGCGACAGGATGTCCTCGTTCGGAGACGCGGCCGCCGTCAGTGAAAAAGTGGATGTTACCCTGGCGGAATACCTGAAAGGCGAGGTATCCGACCTGATCATTGCCCCGGATTATGACGATGACGCGCTTCAAATCCTGAAGACCAAACAGAACGGACGTTACCTCGTCCTGAAAATGGACCCGGGCTACTCAACCGACGAGGTCATGGAAAAGAGGGATTTGTTCGGGTTCATCCTCGAGCAGGAGAGAAATACGTTCCCGATAACGGCGGAAATCCTGAAAAACAGGGTAACGAGGGAAAAAACAATCCCGGAGGATGCCGTTCAAACCCTCCTTCTTGCCAACATCGTCCTTAAATATACCCAGTCCAATTCCGTGTGCGCCGCGTATGACGGCCAGGTGATCGGAATCGGGGCCGGCCAGCAGTCCCGCGTGCATTGCACCCGTTTGGCATGCGGCAAGGCGGACAAATGGCTTCTCCAGAGACATCCCCGGCTTACGGATTTTGCCTTCAAGGATGGAATGAAACGGGCTGAAAAAAACAATGCCGCCGACCAGATCCTGGAATGGCAGGACCTTTCCGACTACGAGAGGAAAGCGCTCGAGGCATGGACCACAAAGAATATCGAGCCTTTCACGCATGAAGAAAAGAAGGAATGGATCAGGCAGTTCAAGGGCATCTGCCTCGCTTCCGACGCCTTTTTCCCGTTCAGGGACAATATCGACCGTGCCAGCCGCACCAACGTGCGGTACATAACCCAGGCAGGCGGATCCGTCCGGGATGAAGACGTGACCGGTGCGGCCGACGATTACGGCATGATCATGGCCCACACAGGCTTAAGACTTTTTACACACTAAAACAATTAGTGGGCCCGGTCCCTCCCTGGTCCACTACTCCTGACTTTTGACTTCTGAATCCTGACTTCTGAGTTCTGTATCTATTGTTTCCAGATTTCCTTGAAAGTATGGGGTCTTTCACAATATTTGCATATGAACTTATTAGCATGCGACCTGTAAAATTCGGTCTGGGCATCTTCGGCATTATCGGGATGGGAAATGCAATCGGGATTCCTGCATCCCAGTTCATCAAAATTATAAACACGGGGCGGCATGTGCAGCCTGAATTTCCTGATAACCTCCTGGTCCTTGATAAAATTCAACGTGCATTCGGGAGCGATGGCCGCGAGTTTTTTCAGGTTCTTTTGATCGAACTCGGTTATATCGGGAATGGAGATGATGCCTTTATGCTGGTTTGTCTTGTGCGAATTGAAAACCCCGTGGGAACTGAGCAGGTTAAGACTCAGCGTCTTTCTGATTTTTAAAATATGGTCCCAGATTGTCTCTATTTCATCCCCCTTGCCGATGTGATCGATGACGACCCCCTTGGTTATGGGTTTGATTCCAATCTTGTAGTCTTCCTTCTCCCTGGTGACGGGCGGGACCTCTTCTATAAAATCGTCTATAAACTCCGGGATATCCGGGGGACTGCCTTCAAAGTCATATCCGATTTTTCCCCCCACCATTCCTATCTCGATGATCCGGGTAAAATACCCGTTTAAAGCCTGCAGCTCCCAGCCGTTTAAAGGGGTACTGTCCAGGAACGTGGGAATGACCGGGTCCAGTTTATTCCTGGGCAGGGGATGGTAAAAACGGACTCCCTCGGGAAGATTGTCCAGGTAGGACCGTTTAAAGGTAACCATTCTTCTTAAGCGGTCGCCTTTTTCCCTGATGTCTTCACCCATCCTCTCAAGTTGAAGCCGGGTAAAATACCAGATGGGTGCGATTTTTTTATTGGCAAGGTATTCCTTTATCGATTCGAAAATCCTGATCTCGAATCCGTTGTCCTTCATCTTTGCGATGTAATTTTCCGGCATTGCCAATTCTTCGGGGGCAATCAGATCGCAGGTGACGTTTTTAAAAATTTTCAACCCGTCGGCCTTGGAATGTACGGTACGGCCGTGAAACAGGTCGCCGATCAACGCGATATGTATTTCATTCCGGTCCCATTTCTTGTGCTCAAAGAAGGTGTATTCATCGAGGAACTCCTGCGTGGGATGTTCATGCTTGCCGTCCCCCGCATTGATAAAAGCAGGGGGAGAAAACCCGTTGCGGTTCGCATATTCGGTCAAAGAGCTTTCCAGCCACCTGCAAACGCCTTCCAGTTTTGTCCTGACGATGAAGACGGAATATTCATTATATCCGCAAAGCATTTTAAAGGTATCGCTGTAGCTTTCCTTTTTTTTAAAGGAGGAATGATCCACGTCGAGGATGTTCATCCTTGTTTTATGGAAATGGGCGGCATTTTTAAACGACTCCCTGGTACGGGTGGAATCCTCCAAAAACGCCAGATAGACGCCGACCTGGGGATCGTCGATCATGAAAGGCTGGAGGCTTTTTTTGCCGTTTATGGCTTCTTTTAATTCACGGGTTTTATTGTATAAATATACCTGCTCGTCTATCGATAAATCCCTGACCACGGCGATGGTTCTGCTTTTGAATTTTGCAGTTGCACTTTTCATCTTTTTAATTTTACATTATACTTAAGCATAAACTACATAATTAGTCAATCAGGCTGCCATTCTAAATTGGGAAGATGCCCCCACAACGGATTGGTATTTGCCGTTGACAGGAGAATGCCAATGGGAGTTTTTTTAAAGGGAAGATCGCTTTTGAGCCTGATGGATTTCACGAAGGATGAAATCCGGTACGTGCTCGATTTATCACACAAGCTTAAAAACGAGAAAGGGGACAACAAAAATCAACAGCGGCTTTTATCGAAAACAGTGGCGCTGCTTTTCGAAAAGCGTTCCACGAGAACCCGCTGCTCTTTTGAAACGGCGGTTGGAGAAGAAGGCGGCAGTTCGGTTTTCCTGTCCACCGATGACATCCATCTGGGTGAAAAAGAATCCATCGAAGACACGGCCCGCGTGCTGGGGCGGATGTTCAGCGCCATCATGTTCAGGGGATTCCACCAGGAGACCGCCGAAAAACTCAGGAAATTTTCCGGCGTTCCCGTTTATAACGGCTTGACGGACGAATTCCACCCGACCCAGGTCCTGGCGGACCTCCTGACAATCGAAGAGGCCTTCGGAAGGCTGAAAGGCATCAAGGTAGCCTATGTCGGGGACGGCAGGAACAATATGGCGCTCACCCTCATGATCGGCTGCGCAAAAATGGGAACCCATTGCACGATAGTGGCCCCGCCGTCCCTTCACCCCGCCGGGAATGTCGTGGATTACTCTCAGCACGTTGCGGAAACAACGGGAACGGATGTATCCATAACTTCCTCAATAGACGAAGGGGTGAGCCAGGCCGATGTTATTTACACCGATGTATGGATTTCAATGGGGGAGGAAGACCGGAAGGATGAAAGAATCAGGCTGTTGAAGGATTATCAAATCAATGCCGCCCTGATGAAAAAGACCGGTCTGGACCATTCCATCTTCCTCCATTGCCTGCCTGCAGTAAAAGGCATGGAAGTAACCGAAGAGGTTTTTGAAAGCCCGTATTCCCGGGTATTCGAACAGGCGGAAAACAGGAAACATACGATAAAAGCGCTCCTGCTGGCCACCCTGCTTTAAGAGCCCGCGAGTATCTTTTCAATCACGGAAAGTGTCTTTGAAACCCGGTCCTCCGAAATATAGATATGGGGGGCAAACCGCACCCAGCCGAGACGTTCCCTTACGATTATTTTATTCTGTGCAAGTTCGTTCACGATGACACCGGATTCCATTTTATCCGATTTACCGCATACAATCCCCGTTCGAATTTCCGGAAACGCATCCCCTGCCAGAGAAAATCCAAGGTCCTTCAGCCCCGACGCCAAAAGGTTTGAAAGGGCATATATCCGTTCCATGACTTTCGGAAAGCCGATCCGTTCCAGGTATTCAAGTGATGTCCTTAAATATACCCAGTCCGCGAAATTGGCCGTTGAAATCATGTACCTCTCCGCGGAGGGCTTTATCCCGTCCCTGTACGGCAGGTAACGCCCGTCATCAACCACGGAACCGGTCCCCTTGAACACGAACCCGAAGTTGTGAAGATGCCTTTCCGGTATGACCAGCAATCCCGCACCGAGCGGTCCTAAAAGCCATTTCCAGGCGGAAAACGCGCAGGCGTGTATGCCCCAGTTCATGTCTATTTCAACATGGCCGGCGCCCTGCGCCCCGTCCAGCATGAACAGTATGCCCCGCTCCCCGCAAATTCCGGCCACCTCCTTCACCGGCAGCGGCATCCCGGTGCACCAATGCACGGCGGACAGGCAAATAACCCTTGTATGACGATTCAGTTCCCTTTCCAGGGCGGAAAGGAATTCATCCGGCGACGCCCCCGAAGGCACCGTCTTGAGCACAATTCCCTTTTTTCCCCAATGCTCCCAGGGATACACGTTGCTCGGGTACTCGTTTTCAAGGAGCAGCAACTCGTCCCCCCGTTTCAGTTTTAAACCGTGGGAAACGAAATTCATCCCCTCCGATGTGTTGTGAATAACGGCCACATCGGACGGCATTACGTTCAGCAGCCGCGCGATTATTTTCTGTATTGCCAGCTTGACGGCGCCGAAGGACCACTTGGACGGGAGGAACAATCCGGAATTCCCGTATGCCTCGTAGTAGGCCTTCATTTCCTCCACAACCGGAGCCATGGCCGGCGTCGTCCCGCAGTTGTTCAGCCAGGTCATGGATTTATTCACGGGGAAATCCGGGTATATGTTTTCCCAATCCATGGCCGAACCTAAAATTCCCTTAAAGATTCATGCGTGCCTTTGTGCATCTCATACCAGAAATTGAGGGAGGCCTCAACTTTATCCTTTTTGAACAAATCCAGCCATTTAAGCAATTCCGGATCGTTATTCTCTTCAACAATATGTTTGCGCAGAAGGAACGTATGGATATAATCCATGTTCCTCTCCGATTCCCAGAACACGCTTGAATTCCTGCTGTTGATCCTGCTTGCTGTCATGGAAGCGGATTGGGTCACCTCATCCTTGTATCCAAAAATGGAATTTACGATTTCCGGCAATAAATCACTCGCCCATTTCCTGTGGAACCGGCAAATCCCCGTATTGTCCAGCACGAGCTCGGAGAGGAAATGCTGCGCGTTCTTCCGACCCAATTCCCTGGGGGGGAAAAAATCCGTTCCGTAATACATATAGTACTTGCCCATGATGGGCATCGGAGAAAGAACGCCGGGTGTCCAGTACTGGTTGGGAACCATCCACCCTTTCCTGGCATACGCGTTATAGACAAAGAGGTCCAGTATCCGCTTGTTCTTTTTGGTACGGGCCAGCCGGCGGGCCGCCTTTCGTGCGCCCTCGGTGAAATCAATGTCCGTTTTTTTATGGATGATGTTATTCAGCAGCTCAACCCCCAGTTCGGCATTGTTCTTTGAATCGGTCACCACGCTGAACCCCTCGGGTGAGAACACGGGTTCTCCGCTTATACCGGCTTCTTCTTTTGTCAACAGTTTTTCGGAAACGCAGTCCATCAGCCAGGAAAGAACGCCTCCGACGGAAATGGCATCAAAACCGTAGGTATCGGCCGTATGGTTCAATTTTTCGGCAGCCCGCATATCGAAAACCCCGCAGAGCGGGCCCATGGTCTGGTACGGTTCATAATCCTTTTTGAACTCGCCCTTCATCTTTTTACAAACAGCGGTACATGGTTCGCCGCAGGTTTTGAACTGTTTTGTCGATATTGTTTCTTCATTGAACTGCTTCAGGTAATGGTCCGTTATCAATTTCTTATGGATGTCAAGACGCTGCTGTTCATCCATGTAGATCGTCTTGTAGTTAAAGGCCATGATCTTGCCGGCCAGCATGGCGTAATTGACACCGAATGTACCACCCGTACCGAACTTGGGATCAAACCTGTACTTGGTCGTGTCTTCCAGGTCCTTGGCCAGGAGCTTCTGGTCGTATTTTGCCTGGAACCACTCATCGGCAACCTTCCGGTTTCGGAAATCCTCGTCGATAAACGTGCCTCCGTAGATGATGGCCGCAATCCCGTGTTCACTGAGCATTTTCGTTCCCATTCCGCCGCGGCCGGCCCAGGTATCCACAAAACTCAGCTTTTTGTTCTTGATGTGAACGGACACGACACTGCCTATATCCGAGGTGAGCGAGGCCGGCCCCGTGGCGAGAATCTGGGGGTCCCCCTCGTAATTACCGCCGAATTGCTCCATTACATGGTCCATGAGGGCATACACCCCTCCCCGGCCGTTCTCCCATATCGTTTCAAGATCCAATGGCCGAAGCTTCACATCGATTTCCTCGCCATGTCTACGATTCAAATAAAGTACAGACGGCTCCTGCGCCTTGCCTACCAGGGAAAGGATGTTGATGCCGAGATTCTCGAAGATCAGGCCGGCCCCTCCCATGCTGGATATGTAAAAGCCCCCCCAGCAGGGTGAAAAACCGTTGAAAATCAACCGGTTTGAACCGGGGAAAATAGACCCGGCAAGCATGCCTATGCCTATGTTCATCGTTTTGTACTTGCTGGCCAGATGAAGGCCCAGATCCACCGGCCCCATGAACGCCGGCAGCGGATAGTGTTTTATTTTATAATATCCCGAGTGGGTATCCACAAACAGGACTTTCTGGTTATATTCCATTTTTTCCTCCCCGGGCCGTGATTCTTGCCCGTAGTTTTAACTATAAAAAAAGAAGGCAAATAAATCAAGTTTACAGAACAATGCCTGAAAGTACCGCCGGGCCTTTTCAGCCCTTTCCGAGCGGCACCTGCCTGTTAAGCGCCAGTAATATCCATTTACGGCGATCATACAAACCACACGATCTTATGAATAAATAAATTTGGAAAATCACAAGAATGTACGGCAAATAGCAAAAGTTTCAACTTGTTGAATCGGTAAACCGGGGATAATATCATCATTGGGGGTTAACGTATGGAGTATAGTCAAACATACTGTCTACGATAACATTGTAAATTTATTTATCCTCATACCATTCCGATGGATAAACCCGGATTAATAATCCGGTGTTATCGGAATTCAATCCCGGGCGTTACAACGCCGGCGCGCAGGGGTTGAACCGGGGAAAAAAAACAAGGAGGTACTTAAAAGTCAGAATCAGAAAAGCAATGCGTTAAACCACCGAAAGACGGTGGCCGATTGGTATTCCCACCAATCACTGATTTTAAAATCGTTAAAGGAGATAAATATGAAAAAAAGAATGAGAACGGGATTATTGGCGGTTCTTGCATGCCTTTTAATTCTCACCGGGACGGGAGTATCTGCCCAGAGCGCCTTCCTGAAGACGAACGGCAAATTGATCCGGGACAATTACGGCAACGGCAATGTCGTGGCCCTGCGGGGAACCAATCTTGGGGGATGGTTCGTCCAGGAACCGTGGATGAACAACACGGGCAACGGCGTCGACGAATACACGTTCCGGAACGCGCTGTCAAGCCGGTTGGGGGAAACAAACATGTGGAACCTTATCAATGCTTACCGCGACCAGTATGTCAAGACGTCCGATTTCGATGCAATGAAAAACGCCGGGATGAACTGCATCCGCATTCCCATAAACTTCATGGATTTCATGGATTTCAGCGGCAATATGCGGACAAGCATTCCCGGCCAGTCAAGCATCTGGGCCCGTCTGGACTGGGCCATAACGGAAATGGGAAACCGGGGCATTTACACCATCATTGACCTGCACGCTGCCCAGGGATCCCAGAACGGTTTTGACAATTCAGGGCAGGCGGGACCGGCCCGTTTCTGGTACCAGAATTCGGAAGGCGAAACGTACAGGGCCAACATGGTCCGGCTCTGGCAGGCCATCGCCACCCATTACCGGGGCAACCCGGCCGTCGCAGGATACGATCTGCTGAACGAACCCATGGGTACAAGCGGCAGCGACGGCAACGTAACGGCCAAAAACACCTGGCACAACCAATGCTACCAGGCCATCCGCGCCATCGATCCCGACCACATCATCATCATCGAATCGCCCTGGAACCTGGATACGAACAACATCTGCTATCCCTCCCAGTACAGGTGGACAAACGTCGTCTACCAGATTCACTGCTACGAATGGAACAACCAGGACTGGAACGGGATGAACAATTACGTGAACAACACGATAAACCATATGAAAACCTGGGCGAACAACTACAATGTACCCATATTAAACGGCGAGTTCCAGGTTTACGGTTTCATGGATCTCTGGGGCAATTACCTGAACCTGATGAACAGCAACAACATCAACTGGACATCCTGGACCTACAAGGTAACGGGTAACGGATCAAGCTGGGGGACACTTTACAACAGCTTCAGCGGCAGTTCCCCCGACATCTACAACAACAGCTATGACCAGATCCTGGCCGCCTGGAGAACCTGCGACACGGCGACTCACTACAGGTACAACGGCACACTCGGACCGGTTGTCGCGGCGCGGACCAATGTGAACAAGGGGGCGTCCCTCTTCGGATCAACGGCCACACCCACTCCCACACCCGGGTCAACCACCACGTATCCCGTTCCGGGAAAAATCGAAGCGGAAAACTATTCGGCCATGAGCGGTATTCAGACGGAGACCTGCAGCGAAGGCACACTCAACGTGGGATGGATCGAGGCGGGCGACTGGTTGGACTACCGGGTCAACATAGCCGGCAGCGGCACATACCGCGTCGATTACCGCGTTGCCGCGCAGAGCAGCAGTATCCAGCTCCAGTTAAGGCAGGGTAACACCGTTTTAGGATCCGTAACAGCATCGAGCACGGGCGGATGGCAGAACTGGACAACGGCAAGCCATAACGTCTCGCTCAATGCAGGCACAACAACGTTAAGGGTATACGCCGCCGGTACGGGCTGGAATATCAATTACCTGGTATTCACGTCCGTCGGCGTGACAGCCACTCCCTCGCCGACGCAACCCTCATCCAATACGCCCACACCCACTCCTCCTGTTAGTTCAAATACGATCTCGCTTCGGGCCTCGGCCAATGGGTTGTATGTCTGCGCCGATAACGCCGGCGCCAGTGCCCTTATCGCCAACCGGTCCGCCGCGGGCGGCTGGGAACAGTTCCAGCTGGTCAACAATGCGGACGGCACCGTCTCGCTGCGCGCCCTGGCCAACAACATGTACGTCTGCGCCGACAACGCCGGCGCCAGCGCTCTCATTGCCAACAGGACGGCCATAGGCGGCTGGGAAAAATTTACCCTGATAAACAACAGCGACGGCACGGTCTCATTGCGGGCATCCGCCAACAGCATGTATGTCTGTGCCGATAACGCCGGCGCCAGCGCCCTCATCGCCAACAGGACGGCCATAGGCGGCTGGGAAAAATTTACGGTTACTTATTACTAACTCCCCTTTCATTAATGACATAGGGCCACCGGGATTGATTCCGGTGGCCATTTTTACTTCTGGCCGTATCTTTTTGCCCTTATGCAACCAATTCAAATGTGCATCACAGGCTCTGCCGCGTATCTCATGGTATTGCTTTACAAAATGGCTCATATCCTGTATGTCCAGTATCTCCGAATTTCCAAACGCACGAAACGGGGTGAGGGGAACCCATAAAAAAAAAGCCGGGCTGCTTTATTATTTAAAACTGTATTTTGTCATCGGCGGCATGACGGCCGTTGTCAACCTGTGGCTTGAACAATGTGATTTTGTGAAAACCGGGGAAGCCGACTTTGTGTTTTCCGACGGGTTGAAAGCCGGGAACTCCCGGAGATGGTGAGATTCACCAAAGGAGAGAATGCGTGGAAGAAGAAGTTTTAACCGCCGATTCCGCCGAAGAACGCCGATTACCAGGAAATCCTCTGTGGGACTTGGGAAGAATTAATTTAATGCTTTGAACAGATTGTTGGATGAAAAACTTTTGGGGGGAAGGAATTCTTTTTTTTATTTTGGGGGAGCCGCTGCGGGCGCCTTCGCTGGTGAAGAAGAAAGCTAAAATAGAAATCAATGCTCCTTTTTTTTAAGTGTGCGCTGCTCCTCGGATTCGTCAAGCAAGCAATTCTCATTTTGTTCCTTTCTCTACAGATCAATACATCTGTATTTACTGCCACTGCTTATAATCGATCAAAATGAGAATTGCTACAGCCTGTTACCATAAGCTAAGACAATTCGTAAGAATTGATGTTTACTAGCCAAGCCCTTCGGGCGCTTCGCGGTCTTGACATCTTCTGCGGGGCAGCTGCCTTTGGAAATAAAAAGGAGGCATTGGATGAGAGAAATTGTGTTTAAGGAGTTGTCGGATAAGGTTGTGGGGCT
>JAFGKU010000187.1 GCA_016928415.1 Spirochaetales bacterium | reverse complement strand
ATCTCAATTACCCTAGGCCTTCAAAAAGTGATGAATCTCGATTACCCTGGCACCCTTCAGGGTGGTGAATGTTGATTACCCTGGACACCCAGCACTTCCCGGGCGCTTTCGTTGTCGGCGATGGCCGTGTAAAAGGAGTATTCAAAGTCGGAGAGGCCCATTTCCGCCGGGGTTTTGTCCATTTCGCGGATTTCCCTGGACAGCTTGATGAGTTCCTCGATGACCTCGGCGGCCGAGAGGATTTTGTTGTGGTACCGTTTTATGGAATCTTCCAGCATTTCCATCAGCGTTCTGCCCTGGATCAGGTTTGTGCGGGTGCGGGCCCTGATTTCATCGTTCAGCAGCTTTCGGAGCACTTCCAGGGCGACGTTTTTATGCTTCATGTTTTTGACTTCGAGGAGGAAATCTTCCGAAAGGATGGAGATGTCCGGCTTTTTGATGCCCGCCGCGTCAAACACGTCGATGACTTTTTCCGTGACGAGGGCCTGGTCTATGACCTGGCGGATGGCCGTTTCGATTTCCTCGTCCGTCCTGCCCGAACCCGTGGCATCGAATTTCACAAGGCGGGATTTTACCGCCTGGAAAAAGGCAACCTCGTCCTTCACGTCCATGGCCTGCTCATGGGGAATGGCGATCGAGAAGGCCCGGGAGAGGGAGGTTACCGTGTCTATAAACCTCTTTTTGCCGTTTTCCAGGCCAAGTATGTGTTCCTCGGCCTCAAGAATGATCGAGAGCTTGCGGCCCGTATCCGCCTCAAAATATTCCCCGTAGGCAAAGCCGTGGAACATCTGGGAAACGACCTCCAGTTTTTCCAGCATGAGGCTGACCGCGCTTTCCTGGGTTTCGGCCGGATTTCCCTTGCCGCCCGAATCCGAGTAGAAGGAGAGGGCCCTTTTCAGGTCCGAGGCGATGCCCAGGTAATCGACAATCAGGCCGCCTTCCTTGTCCTTATACACGCGGTTGACGCGGGCTATGGCCTGCATCAGGTTGTGCCCCTTCATGGGCTTGTCGATGTACAGGGTATGGAGGGCGGGGACGTCGAAACCGGTGAGCCACATGTCCCGCACGATGACGAGCTTCAGTTCGTCTTCCGGGTCTTTCATCCTGTCCGCCAGGACGCGCCGATCGTCCTTGGTCGTGTGATGCCTGGATATTTCCGGCCCGTCGGACGAGGCGGAGGTCATGATGACCTTGACTGCGCCTTTCCTTAAGTCATTGGAATGCCATTCCGGTTTGATGACGGTGATTTCCCGGTACAGTTCGGCGGCGATGCGGCGGGACATGGTGACGATCATGCCCTTGCCGTTCATCACTTCCTGCCTGAGCCCGAAGTGGGTGATGATGTCGGCGGCAATCCGTTTGACCCTGTCCGCGCTGCCTATCAATGCTTCCAGTTGCGTCCACTTGGCCTTGGCCTGCTGCGTTTCCGAGAGTTCATCTAAAGGACCCTCATCCCTGACCCTTCTCCCAGAGGGAGAAGGGGAAAGATGTTCCGGAAAAGGCTCCTCTCCCTCTGGGAGAGGTTGGGTGAGGGCTTGATCCAGTTCCTTAACGAGTTTTTTTCCTTCCTCGCTTAAGACGATTCTGGCCAGGCGGCTTTCATAGAAGATGCGGACCGTGGCGCCGTCCTCCACCGCCTGCGCGATGTCGTACACATCCACGTAATTGCCGAAAACGGCCGGGGTGTTCACGTCCGTGTTTTCTATGGGGGTGCCGGTAAATCCTATGTACGTGGCATTGGGGAGGGCATCCCGCAGGTATTTGGCAAAACCGTACACGATTTTCTTTCCTATAATACGTCCGCTATCATCCCTGTCATCCATGGTTTTGGCCCTGAACCCGTACTGCGTCCTGTGCGCCTCATCCGCGATGACGATGATGTTCGCCCTTTCCGAAAGGGTTTCATAGACATTGCCTTCCTCCGGCTGGAACTTCTGGATTGTCGTGAAAACCACGCCGCCGGAAACCACCTTGAGCAGGTCTTTCAGCTGATTCCGGCTATCCGCCTGTACAGGTTCCTGCCTGAGCAACTGCTTGGAAGAGGCAAAGGTGTCGAAGAGCTGGTCGTCGAGATCGTTCCTGTCCGTGATGACCACAACGGTGGGATTATCCATGGCCAGGACGATCTTTCCCGTAAAGAAAACCATGGACAATGATTTTCCCGAACCCTGCGTGTGCCAGACAACACCGCCCTTTTTATCGCCCACCGGTCCGGGCTTGTGTTTTTTACCGGCCAGGAATTTCCGCATGGCCAGGAAAGTGGCAGCCGATTTTTCATTGAAATATCCCGCCGCCCGCAGCGTGGATTCCACGGCACGGTTGACCGCGTAGTACTGATGGTAGGCGGCCAGTTTCTTCACTGTCCGGATCGTGGTGACACCGGTTTCCTTGTCCTCTTTCTTGTTTGTTTCGAACACAATGAAATGCCGGATCAGGTCCAACAGCGTTTCCCTGTTCAGCATGCCCCTGATGAGCGTTTCGAGCTGCGCGATGCGGGTTGATGCTTCCACTTTACCGTCCGCTGTTTTCCATGCCATGAACCGGCTGAAATCCGAGGAGATGGTACCGGCCCTTGCCTCCAGCCCGTCCGAGATGATGCAGAAACCATTATACGCAAAAAGCGAGGGAATGGTCGCGAAATAGGTCTGGCACTGCCTGTAGGCGGAGTGAACGGTGGCGTTTTCATCCGCCGGATTTTTCAGTTCCATGACAACGAGGGGCAGCCCGTTAATGAACAGGATCACATCCGGCCGTTTGTTGACATTGTTTTCCGAAACGGCGTACTGGTTCACCACGAGGAAGTCATTGTTATCCGGATGGGTAAAATCCACGAGCCAGACAAGATCGCCCCTGCTCTGACCGCCCTTTTGATAGGAAACCTTGATGCCTTCGGTCAGCATCCGGTGGAATGTTTCGTTGTTCGTGATTAATTCCGGGGAATTGAGACGCCTGATCTGCTTTATTGCGTCTTCCCGGGCATCGGGGGGAATGGAGGGGTTTATACGAGCGACGGCATCGGTCAATCTGTCAAAAAGGAGTACCTCCTCGAAGGAAGCCCGTTGAGGGGTTTCACTGTCCGGGGCGATGTCAGGGCCGTAGATGTAGGAGAAGGATTGTTTTTCGAGGAGTTCGATGGCGAGGGTTTCGATGGAAGATTCGGTGATGCGGGCCATATTTTCACTCTTAGCTTCTATTTATAGGAATTGAAATAGGGAGTTTTAGTAACGTTTCAACCTGTGTATAAATATCATGCTCAATAGCTGGAGTTTCAAGCGATACAATGAGAGAATAGCGGGTTTTCATGTTAAATTTTTTAAGATTATGTCTCTCTCTCCACCATCCAATCACTGGAAAAACCGCAATTTTATTACATGAAGAAATTTGAGCAGCAGTACTTTCCCAAATATCCGTGTGTAATGAGCCATTTCTTCTTATTTTATCTCCATATTTCCAACGGTCACTTCCGGAATTAGTTTCGATGTCTTCATCTTCCTCGCGAACCGCTATATTAATTCGTTTTATAAATGTATCTTCATCCTCTGTTGCATTATTTAAATCAAAACGTAGCCCAAAAGACTGATACCTATACTTATCCTTCCATCCAATTTCCCCAACTCCTGGTTCAACAAAATATGATAATGTTATTCTCAATTTAACCTGGACTTCTCCAAGTTCAAGTAAAAGATCTTTCGGCCAAGGTAATGAATAAAAGTGCATATCTTTCATCTTGTAAGAGTTCTCAATTTTTTCAAATGGTTGAATTGTTTCTTGCAGAATTATCGTAAAAGCATTCTCATTACTATATAGCGCTTTATCTATATTAGGTTTTCCATAACCAAAAACCCTTAGGAGATTCTGTATATCAGTTTTATTCTTTAATCCATTTCCTGCTTGTTGAATCATATCCTGAGTCCAAGATGCTGAGTGAACAATTAATCCGCGAATAGTCTCAGGCCACGCATCTGGATATTGTAAAGCTAATTGTGCAGTAAACCAACTAGCTTGTGCTGTAGCAGCACTTGTAGCATTAAAAGAATCAAATTTTCTTGTTTGTATATTTTTTGATGTTGAAAGTATACATAAATCTTCATGATCATACAAATGTCCTGAAGTATCTTTAAGTAAGTTACCCCCTTCAAACACTACTTCAGGCTTTATTGGCCACATACGTGCCCAAATCCGCGAGGTTGTACTAAAAGGTGAAAGGCCTCCGGAAGGCGCAACAATTTGCGATTCTGAGAAGTTGGGATCTTTTACAATTACTTTTTCAGTAAAGGCTCCTATAGTTAATGCATTCCAAGCCTGTGCTGGATTTTGCACAGAAGATAAATAATTACTATTTGGATAATTCATCCAATCTTGTTCGGAACGAATGTTTCCTGCTGAAATAAGAAACAATCGTTGCTTTTTTCCTTCACCGTATGCTAATTCATCAATTGCACCAGACCATGAGGATGGACGACCTTTATCTATATCTTCTGAGGATGTGACAGCTAAACAATATAAGATAAACAATAATGGATTCTGAATTTCAGCCCGGCTAACAGCTTGTTTAGTAATATCACCATATAATTCCTTTTTATTATTACCTGTGCGAGGAAGGATTTTAACCGAGCATAATTTGTGTAAAATTGTAATATCATCATTGCTTGATAATGCTGACTCCAATTGACCATAAGCGATAATACCAGCCATTAATGTCCCATGTCCACCACCGGATTCATGATCATCAGTTCCCCATGTTGGATTTACTGACAAACAATCATTATTTTTCAACACTGGATTCAATAATTGATGCCCTTGGTTTACACCAGAATCAAGAATACATACTTTTAGGTTACTAGAACCAAAATGAAGTCTTGTTAAAATACTTTCCACCCATTGAGACTGATCACTATTACTTTCATTCACCCAAAAACCTGCAGGTTCTTGGCTTGACCTAAACTCTGCTAGTATATCGCTTGAATCCATGAGCTGAATAAGCTGATCTCTATTTGCATTTATCAGTATCACTGCCCGCTCAGAAAATAATAGTAAATTGTTTTTATATTCAATATTTAGTATTTGCAAAAGTTTTGTAAAATTATTGATTTCTTCAGAATAAAATGATTCTTCGGGGCTAATTCTAAGCCAAACCTCAATCCAATTGATAGTTGAGTTAGTCGGTAATAATTCTATTGGATCTGTCCAAAGTGCTTCAAGTAAGGCTAATTTTATATCGTCTATACTATTGACTAAATTAGCATTCTTTGGCTTTCCTTTTTTTGTATTTATCGTTTCATAGTCTTTTATTTTACGTAAAAAAGCATTTTCCTTACCGGCTGGGATATATACAGTTGCCTTTATTTGATTGTTTATTTTTCGAATATTCAGAAGTCGAATTCCTTGGCGAATATCTTCCAAGCTTTTTGATAATAATTCAAAATCGACAGAGCTAGAAAATTGGACATATGCACCAATTCTGCTTTTAATACTAAGAGCTTGCCGTTGGATTTTCATGTCGTTATTTGATTTCCACATTTTGTCAAATTGGTCGATTAATTTCTGAGCATGAGAAATTCTATCTCTTGGTGGATATTTCATAGGTGGAACCGGAGTACCTTTTGATTTATATCCAAGAGGCTGTACAATGTTTTCAACAAAAAAATGTTTATACTTTTGAGTTGCCATTCCTTATTTCGTCTTTTCGTAAGCTGATTTACGTTCATCAATCATTTTAATAAGATTGCTTTCTTCAACTTTCTGTTTATCAGATAAGATCGCTTCTTTTACTGCATCATTGCATGCCTGAGCAATTTCTGCATGGCTTAATTCACCAATTTTACTTACAATATCATTGATGTTATAGGCGCCTTTATAATTGCCCAATTTATTTGCAATTAATCTTGCTTTCTCTTCGTCATTTGGTAGATGAAAATGAATAACGTCATCAAAGCGGCGAAATAATGCTTGGTCAAGAAGTGCTAAATTATTAGTTGCAGCTAAAATAATACTTTCAGATTGATCACGTTCTATAAATTGTAGAAAAGAGTTTAGAACACGACGCATTTCACCTATATCATTATCTTTAGCACGTTCCGTCCCAATTGCGTCAAATTCATCAAAAAGATATACTGCCTGATTTTCTCTAATATAGTCAAAAACTTGGCGAAGTTTGGCGCTTGTCTCTCCCATAAATTTAGTAACAAGCTTATCAATGAGAATAATATTTAAAGGCAATTTTAATTCATAAGATATAACAGATGCTGTCATAGTTTTACCTGTACCAGGAGGTCCAGAAAACAAAATTTTCCTTCTATTTTTTAAATCATGATGACGTAATTTTTCTTTTTGAATAAATTCACGTTCAATTCGCTTGATCCGTTCAATGATTCTTTCCGGTAGAACTAAATCAGATAATTTGTTAGTGGATTCGACTTCTATTAATAATCCCTGTAAATAATTGTTGATGTTCAGTATTTTTGGCTTTTTTTGTTTTTCATTATCGATAATATATTTCAGTTCTTCAGCAAGATTTATATGCCCCAACGTGGCTTCATGAGCTGCAATCTGTAGGGTAATTGTAGTAAATTTATCATTTATTGGATCAAAATGCGCTTTAACTAAAGCCTTTATTTGTTCTGCTGTAGGCATTAAATATTCTCCTCGGAATAGCTTGTTTTAACTTCACCACTCATCATTTTCGGCAACAATGTATTCCGCAATTTTTCCAAATTGCGGATTTGTGTTACATTATAATATTTTTTCTCAAATATAGAAGTAGCTATTTGTTTAAAAACACTCATTTTTTTTATAGGTGGTATTTGAATAGTTGTATTTCCAATCTCACCAAGGCTAAGGTTTGGTTGAACAGCGTGGACAATTTTACTATCCATTTTCTCACGAAATTGAGATGATTTTAGAAATAAATACATAAACTCTGGAAAGCATATATCATTATTAATTCTCAAAATTGCTACAGCTTGGTTTGTGTTTGCAGGTAGTAAATCTTCCATGACAATAGCAATCCGACCTATTGTTCCAGCAATGCTACAAAGAACATCCCTATTCTCAATTATCGATCTATTCAAGAGCTGATGTGTTTCATTACTAATTTTAGCAATTTTCTCAAGAATAAAATCGCCTGAATCATTTATTGATTCAGCCTTAATAAAATTAATCCCGGTTTCAGTAAATTGTTGGCCAAATGTTGTAGGTGTTGTACCTTTCGTTATTTTCGAACAAAGATCCGACACTTTCCCCACTTCCCACCCCTCATCCGCTTCCTCCACAAACCACTGCCTGAAAAGAGCCTCCGCCATACCCTCCAGCGTCTTGTTCTGACGATTCAAAAGGTCGATCTTGTCGTCCAGGCTGGACAACACCGAGGCGATGGCGCGCTGTTCGGGGAGAGGGGGGAGGAGGATTTCCATTTCTACTAAATCTTTAATTGGTAATTGTGGTTGTGCACTTCCAGATGTATATGTATGAAAATTATCCTGTAACTTTTTAAATAAATAATAATTAAATTCTGGAATTAATTTTTGAACATCTGGTCGGATTATAACCATTCCAGAATTTATTCGAATATTATTAAATTTAACTGATTTATTATAGAAACCAAGATTCCCAACAGTACCTCTTGTAGTTAAAACTAAATCTAATCGATTTAATTTTCCTTTTCGTAATTGCTCATCTTTTTCTTTTGTGATAAATACACAATCAGAAAAATCAAATCCGTCTTCTCTGACATTTTTGGTACTTAAAAATAAACAATATTCACTTTTCTTAAAATCATTATTGGAAGGATAATTTTTCCCTCGATCACCATCTATAATCTGTAATGGTGCTTCTCCTAATTTATATTCCTTCCAACCCTTCATCCCAGCTTCACCTTCTTTAGATTTTCCAGTATCAAGGCATTCAGCCTATCCTCTTCCTTCAACTGCTCCTTAAATTCCTTCTTCAAACTTGTGAACCGTTCCTTGAAATCAAAATCATCCTCCTCTTCCGGCAATCCTACATACCGTCCCGGAGTCAGCACATAATCCAGTTCCGCGACCCGTTCGATGCCTGCCGAATTGCAGAATCCCTTGATGTCCTCGTATTTCCCCTTGGGATTCCGCCAGCTGTGGTATGTCCCGGCAATCTTTTTGATATCTTCATGGGATAATTCCCGCGTTCGCCGGTTGATGAGATGGCCTTCGTTCCTGGCATCGATGAAGAGGATCTCGTCCGTCCGGTTCCTGAACTTTCCATTGGCCTTGTTCCGGCTCAGGAACCAGAGGCAGGCCGGGATCTGCGTGTTGAGGAAGAGTTTTGCCGGAAGGTTCACGACGCAGTCCACAAGACGCGCCTCGATCAGGGCCTTGCGGATGTCCCCTTCGCCGGAGGTTTTGGAGGTGAGGGAGCCTTTGGCCAGGACAAACCCGGCAACACCGCTGGGGCTCAGGTGGTAGAGAAAGTGCTGGATCCAGGCGTAATTGGCGTTTCCGGAAGGGGGCACGCCGTGTTTCCACCGGCCGTCTTTGCGGAGCAGGTCGCCGGACCAGTCGCTGTCATTGAACGGGGGGTTGGCTATGACAAAGTCCGCCTTCAAGTCCTTGTGGGCGTCGTTCAGAAAGGAGCCTTCGTTGTTCCATTTTACCTGGCTTGAGTCGATGCCCCGGATGGCCAGGTTCATCTTGGCCAGCCGCCAGGTGGTCTGGTTGCTTTCCTGGCCGTAAATGGAGATGTCGTTCACCTTGCCCCTGTATTCCCCCACGAACTTTTCCGACTGCACGAACATGCCGCCCGAACCGCAGCAGGGGTCAAAGACCCGGCCCTTGTACGGTTCCAGCATTTCCACCAGCAGTTCAACGACGCTGCGGGGCGTGTAGAACTGGCCGCCCTTCTTCCCTTCGGCCAGGGCAAACTCGCCGAGAAAATATTCGAACACATGGCCCAGGACATCCGCGCTCCGTGACTTGGCATGGTCCATGGCGATGTTCCCGATAAGGTCGATGAGGCCGCCCAGGTTGGTCGGGTCCAGGTTGCCCCGGGCAAACACCTTGGGTAGAACGTCCCGCAGGGTGGGGTTGTCCTTCTCGATCGCGTCCATGGCATTGTCCACTTCCTTGCCGATGGTGGGCAGCTTGGCCTTGGACTGGAGGTACGACCAGCGGGCCTTTGCCGGCACGAAAAAGACGTTTTCCGCCTTGTATTCGTCCCTGTCCTCCGGGTCCGCCCCGGCGTATTCGCCCTTGCCGCTTTTCAGCCTGGCGTGGAGTTCGTCAAAGGCCTCGGAGATGTACTTGAGGAAGATCAGGCCGAGGACCACATGCTTGTATTCCGCCGCGTCGATGTTCTTGCGGAGCTTGTCCGCCGATTTCCAGAGCTGTTTTTCGATGGGTTCGGAGTTGGTGGTGGCTTTGGTGGTTTTACGTTTCGGCATGGGGGCTCCTGGTTTATTAAATTAACGGCACTTCAGGAATACCTGATACTCGTTAAGCCATTTTTCATAAACTTTAAAATAAAAGCTCATGAATATTATACTATCAGCAAGAAGGTTCTCAATAAGCCTCCAAAAATTAGAGAGTCTTTCTGAAATGCAGCCTGATAAAATAGGGCGGAATACGAAAAAAAGTTGCCCTATTGCATATACACGAATAAGTATATAACAGCCGTTTTAAGCTTGCAAGGAATCTAAAAATTTATGGGATAAAAAAATAATTTCCCCAAATTATCCAGTATTAAGATGACCCCTTTATCTTTTCAATTTATAATGAAATAATAGGAAAATCAATGTTTAATGAGAAAAAATCTCATTAAACATTGACAATTCCATATTATAAGCTATATTATTATAATAAAGAGAGAATTCTACTCATAAAGGAAAAGAATATGATTGTCAGTTTTAGTATTAAAAATTGGATGTCATTCCGGGACCGGGTCAAATTTTCCATGATAGCTTCCAAAGAACGACAGCATGGAGAGCGGCTCTATAAACTGGATAGATATCAGACCCGGCTTCTGCCCGTAGCGGCAGTCTATGGGGGCAATGCTTCGGGAAAGACAAACCTATTCAAAGCCCTGAATTTTCTCAGGCGGTTGGTAGTCCGCGGCACTCAACCGGATGGCCTTATACAGGTTGATCCTTACAAGTTGGATGCTCAAACCGTGAGTCAGCCTTCACAATTCATGATTGAAATCCTGGTGGATGAAACCATATATGAATTCAGTGTATCCGTAAATCAAAAGGCTATTGTAGAAGAAAAACTTGTTCAGGTATCCGGTACGGGCAGCCAGAAAGTCCTTTATAACAGATGTAACGGCAAACCGAATTTTCATTCAACGCTGCCAGACAAAAAGTTTCTGAATTTCGCTTTTGCCGGAACTCGGGATAATCAACTGTTTCTCACAAACTCTGTTTCACAGAAAGTGGAAACATTCCGGCCGATATATGATTGGTTTAAGGATACACTTGAACTGGTTGCCCCGGATTCAAGGTTTGAGTCATTTGAACAGTTTCTCGATGAAACGCATCCTATGTATGCGACTATGAATAAGATGCTTTCCCTGCTAGATACAGGCATATCCCATCTTGGCGGTGAAGAGATTCCGTTTGAGAATTTATTGATTATGCCTTCCCTCAAGACAAGTATACAGGAGGATGTTAAGGAGGGGGAGACAGTAAGATTAATCAGTGATGCGGCCAATGAACGTATAATTGTCACAAGAAAAAAAGGGGATTTGATTGCAAAGCGATTGGTTACTTATCATTCGGGAACGGATGGATCGGAAGCTAAATTTGATATGCAGCAGGAATCTGATGGATCGCAGCGAATTATTGACCTATTGCCGGCCTTCCTGGAATTATCGGGAGGAAATATGAAAAGAGTATATATAATTAACGAGCTGAACCGAAGCCTTCATTCGCTACTATCCCGACGGCTTCTGGAGCTTTATCTTTCCCAATGTTCGACACAAAGTAAGACCCAACTGCTTTTTACAACCCATGATGTTCTTTTAATGGATCAGGATTTACTGCGCCGAGATGAAATGTGGGTAACTGAGCGGGATGTATCCGGCGTTTCAAGCCTTTTCTCTTTCAGTGAATACAAGGATGTTCGGTATGATAAGGATATCCGTAAAAGCTATCTCCAGGGACGACTCGGGGGCATTCCGCGTATCCTGATTGGTGGTGCATTTAAAAGAGAATGCGAATCCAATGAAAACAAGGCGGATGGTTGATGCCTGCAAAAAAACGCCGCTTCACACGCCCACTCGGTGAAAGGCGTTACCGCAAATTGTTCGTTATCGCTGTCGAGGGGTCAGTGACTGAATATCGATATTTTGACTGGTTTAACCGGCAGCAGACAGTCATTCATGTGGAATGCTTAAAAAGCGGGAAGGCAAGCGCCCCACAGCATGTTTTGAAAAGAATGGAGAAACATATAAAAAGCGAATCACTTAAAAAAACGGATGAGGCATGGCTTGTGGTGGATAAGGATAATTGGACAGACCAACAATTGAAACAGCTCTATTCTTGGTCGTTAAAGAAGGACAATTATGGAATTGCCTTGAGTAATCCGAATTTTGAATTCTGGTTGCTACTTCATTTTGAGGATGGGAAGGGAATAGTGACTGCACGTGATTGTAAAGAACGTTTGAAACGTTACCTTCCCAATTATGACAAGGATTTCGATATACGGAAAATAAAGGATGACAATATTAATGAAGCTGTTCGTCGGGCTAAAGTCCGGGACAATCCACCCTGTACTGATTGGCCGAAGACTGTCGGTACGACGGTTTATAGATTGGTTGATAGTATATTGAAGGGGAATGAATTGGAATGATTCCAGGGTTGGTTATTTATTATTGTACTAATTCCAGAACATTTTTTTGCATTTTATCCAAGTTTTTCGATAAATTAACGGCGAATTTCATCCATGCTGGCTGGGCTTGTCCTGATGGGTGAGGGAAAAAATAAAATTCACAATCTAATTCATTTTCAGTTTCTAAATTATGTGAAGATTTAATTTTATCCCATTTGACAGGATATACTAATTTTCCATTAAATATTGATTGGAAATTTTTTAGTTTTGGCAAAAATATTTTAATTGCTTTTTTTCCAAATGTGATAATTAATTTATATTTAGAAAAATCGTTTAAAATTGCTTTTTTACCATCTTTGGCTTTTAAACCGTAAAAAGTCGAGCCTTTAGCATGCATCCATTTAATATTATTTATAGTAAAATATTTTTTAGTTAATTCTTCGGTGCCAAAAAGCAATCTACCGAAAAATTGGCAGAATGGATTTTTCTCAATATCGTAAAGATCTTCAATATCTAATTTTAACGCTTTTTTATTTGGTTCTTCAGATATCATTAAAATTTTTTGCATTTTTTGTTACTCCTTTTTAATTATTTGAAAATATCAACTGAAATTGTAACTATTCAGCTCTTAGTATGGCTTTTGGTAGAACAATTTCTCGTGTCCAGACTGAGGCTAATGCCTCAAACACTGCCTGCCCACATTTCCTGATGCTGGAAATATAGCTTCTGATGATACAGAATGATTGAGCGCCTTTCATTGACCTGAATGATCCGGATACTTTTTGTTGGATTTTTAGCATCCTGACATCCCGTTCGCCTTGATTATTGTCAAATGGAACGGCGTCATCAAGTATGAACCTAAGAACTTCATCAAATCTGTCCCTTAACCTTCGCAAGAGATTGAACTCTTTGGATTGTGACGGTCTTCCTCTTGCCTTGTTTCTCCTTCTTTTTTCCGGATGCACACGAAGTCCATCATTGATGAGCTGGTGCATTTTAATTTTATATTTCTTTATCTGTTTTTCTGATAAGCCCTGATGGGATTCCTTTTCCCTTTTAGCGGATAAAAGGCAATTCTTTATTTTTTCAGCCCATTCTTCGCCGTTTTCTTCAAAAAAAATAAGTTCACGTAAATTATGTGCATTGCATAATCCATGCAAGCAATTGTCGTATCGAAAATAGGGATGCCAATGATCATGAACCACAGTCCCATTAAACTCGGATAAAATCCCCATGGCTTCCATAGCCTTAATCCCGCGACGCTTATGCGGATAATAGAAAGTCAAGAATTCCGTACTGGCACTATGAAGCCAAGCTGTTGATTTTTCAATTCTCATACCGGATTCATCACAATGAAGGACTTCGGCTTTCTTTAGTGTCGCTTTTATTTCCTCGACAACCGATTCGACCCTTTCCGCGCATTCATTTACGAAATTTACAAGGGTCCCTTGGCTGAGATTGATTCCAAACACTTCGGAAAACAGTTCGGACATTCTTTCGTAACTGATAAAACCATAATGCTTCAGGTAAACAGCAAGACTTTTTATGCTATTGCCATATTGTGTTTCTTTTACTACCTCGTCCGGAAAATCAGGATAATGAATTTGACCGCACGCGCATTTCAATACATTGCCTTGAAATTGGGTAACAAACAATGAGGGTAGACTACAATCAAACAACTGGCGAATGATGCTCTCAATTGTTTTGGCATTCTTCAGGCTTCTTCCGCAATCGCATTTTCCTTTCGGGCTCCTATCTTCGATTCTATCAGGGTTTTCGATTTGACGGAGAGTTTCACCTTCATGCCCTTTTTGGCCGCATGGTTTCTTGCCGGTCGATTTTCTTAAGCTTTTAGGCTTTTTAAGCATATTATCAGATGATGGAGGGTTATTGCTGTTATGACTGTCTTTGGAAAGTGTTTTCTTTAATTCCTGAACTTCAGCTTTTAAATTGTTGATTTCGGTAATAAGAAATTTGAGTAAGGCTACTGTGTTTGCCTTGCCGCTGTCATAGATAACGCCAAGCTGTCCGTCAGTAAGGTGAAGTAGTTTTTCATCCTTATATGGTTCCATTGCTATTGTATAGCATTGTAAAGAACAAAAATCTAGTAGATATTGGATTTTTTTTCACATTTTTGGAAAAAAAAGCTGAATAGTTACCATTATTT
>JAFGKU010000186.1 GCA_016928415.1 Spirochaetales bacterium | reverse complement strand
ATATATTGAAATAATCACAGCTAATAAAAAATTTAAAATTTATTATTCTGTCCTGGAAAAAAATGACAAGGAACTGTTGTTTAATGCCATAGTTGATTTTAGAACGAACAACCTGGCTAAGTCCAATGCAAATCAGGCGTAACAGAAATATTACTACATGATAAACAATGAAACGCTGTCAAAATTATTTTATTCAAACACGTATTGGCCGGTTCAAATCATAATGTACGCGGCTTCAATAAAAAAGCACCGGGCGGGCCTGATTTACCCGGGTATGAATACGATTTGACGAAAAAAGTAAAATAGGAGCTGATATATGAACTTCAATAAAGATAAAGTTGATGACATGACCCTTGCCTTGATCTTCCTCGGTACATCAAAAACACCGGGAATACCCGGTGCCCGGGCGTGGGGCGGTCTGAATCCACAAACACTCGAGAGGCTGCACCAGAAGGGACTCATCGAAGACCCGAAGCAGAAAGCAACCTCCCTCCACCTAACCGAAGAGGGATACGCCCGGTCAAAACAGCTTTTTGAGGAGTACTTCTCGAAATAATTTTTCAGTGGAATCCGGCTTTCCGCTTACCCGCATCCCCTGCCCTCTCTTCGGAAATTATATGACAAGGAGAAACATAACATGGATATATACCAAACAATATTGTTGATAAATCTCTGCGTTTCATATGCGTATTTTATAATAAGCATGATCTTTCTAAAGGCATCAGGGATTAATCCCATGGGGAAAAGGGTAAAAACGAAAAATAAATTCGGAGTGCTTTCAATTATAATATCAACATTAATATTATATTCCTTATGGATAATTTATATAATAGATACAAATACGATATTATTATTTTTTTCATTGGAATTAATGACTAAATCAGATTATGTAAAGTGGACGGCAGTAGTTATAATGACTATTGCGACAATAATTGAAATAATATCGGGTTTGACATTAGGAAAATCAGGCAGAATACATTCACCTGCCGAAAAAATAAAACTTGTAAAAAACGGCATGTATGGTATCATAAGAAACCCGATAGTATCAGGAATGTTTTTATATGGATTCGGTATATTATTGCTGAATCCGAATATATTAGGCTTATTGATGATTATTTTAATGATATTCGGTTATAATTTTAAAGTTGATACGGAAGCGAAAAAATTGGAAGAAATGTTTGGAAATGAATGGAATGATTATTGTAAAAGAACGGGCAAATATTTTCCAAAATTATTTACAAAAGGAAAGTAACATTTAAACGAAAACCACTTGTTATTGATATTAAGGAGGAAAATGATGAACACGAAAAAAAATTATCCTGAAAGAAGCCGGCAGGCCAATCCGGATTTGATTGATTTGACGGATTATTATACCGCCTCTCTGGACGAAGACTGGTTGGGGGATCTGGCACCTTTACCCAAAGGCGTCCGGGTCTTTGCTGAAGCAGCCTTTGACGTGCGCGGACTCATTCAGCTGGCAGGCAAAGTTAAGATTGAGAAAACGGGAATTGATTTTCCCCAGGCCGTCCGGGGCATCAAAATAAACTACAAGGGGCAGAGGTTACACTTTCTTCATGGTACGACCGGGAGCGTGAAAGAAGATACCTGCATCGGAGAGTATGTTCTCCACTATGCCAATGGCCGGACCGGAACCATTCCAATCGTATATCAGCGGCAGGTGAGTGATTGGCGGATTCAGCAGGGTGACCCCGTCCCCACGGATGCCGACATCGCCTGGACCGGCGTGGACGAGGCATCGGACAAACCGGGCTGCAATGCTCAGCTCTACAGGTATACGGCTAACAATCCGTTTCCCGATGAGGAAATAAAGACAATTGACTTTATTTCACGGATGACCGAATCGGCCCCGTTTCTGATCGCCATCACTATCGAACCTGCTGAACATTTCTATGAAGGATTCAGCATGGCCCGGATCGACGAATTTTGTCCCATCACGCCGCGGAGTCCTCAGGCGGGCCCAGAGCTTGTGGACCTTTCCACGCATTACACTTCCTCGCTCGAAGACAACTGGTTCTGCCACGCTGGCCATGATCTGCGGGACGTGCCCAGGGGCGTCCAGGTACTCGGAGGTGTCAAATTTGATGTGCGGGGACTGGTTCAATTGGCCGCGAGTAAATCATTGGAAATTACGGGCGTCGTTTTCCCGGAAGCGGTGAAGGGAATTGCGGTTAACCGCAAGGGCCGGCGGCTCCATTTTCTTCAAGCCTGTTTTTGGAATGCGAACGAGGGGGATAAGCTGGGAGAGTACGTCATTCACTATGCGGACGGTCAAACAAGAAGCGCACCCATTCTTTACCAGAAAAATGTTGTGGACTGGTGGGTCAGACCGGAGGATAAACCGCCCGCGGAAGCGGAAGAAGTCTGGCGGGGTTCAAATCCGGCCACCCGCAGCATGGGCTTCGTAACCCACCTGCTCAAGTACACCTGGGAAAACCCATTGCCGGAAGTGGAAATAAGCACTATCGACTTTGTTTCGGATCTTATTGAAGCGGGACCGTTTTTGGTTGCCCTCACCGTAGAGTAAATCAAGGAGGACTTTTATGGACGGATTCAGATTCAATCTCATTGGATTTCTCATCAATCTCGTGATCGGCTGGTTTTTAATCTCCT
>JAFGKU010000185.1 GCA_016928415.1 Spirochaetales bacterium | reverse complement strand
GCCCATTTTCAAGCCGGCCGGATTATTTAAAAACCTGGCCGCAGCCTCTTTTTCCTGTTCAATGGGATAGCATTCCAAAAGGACAGATTTTGCCATTCCCTGTTTGATTCCCCGTTTGAGGAGACCCGAGAGAAGCAGGTTCCTGCTCATCGGCTTGATCTCTATCCGCGATTTCACCCACATCCTGGCAAATTGTTCGTCATCCAGGTAGCCGGTTTCCTGTAATTTCCTGCATATTTCGTTGATGACTCCCTGCGGAAAGCCGTTTTTTAACAGTTTCATGATTAAAACCTGTGTGGAATAGAGAGAGGAGGACAGATAGGATAATGCCTTTTGCTCAACGGAATAATACAGCGATTCATGCCTGATTCCGGATATTTCAGCTTGAGTTATTATTTTTCCCTCATACAGGCTGAACTGCAGGACAAATATCTCATTAATAAAAAAAGAGGTATTGTCAGAAAGAATGATCTGAACATTACCTCTTCTTGCTTTCTTCAATTCGATAATTGTAAGATTATCGTTTGGAGAACTGGAATCTCCTTCGTGCACCGCGTCTCCCGTATTTCTTTCTTTCCACCATTCTCGAATCGCGGGTCAGAAAGCCATTGGCTTTCAATGAAGGCCTGTTTGCCTCATCATAGGCAACCAATACCCGGGCAATACCATGCCGGCAGGCCCCTGCCTGACTTGAAATGCCGCCGCCGATTACCCGAATAAGGATATCGTATTTATCATGACTGCTGGTCACTTCCAAAGGTTTTTTAATTCTGAGGGCCAAAACCTCTGACCCGAAATATTCTTCCGGTTTTCTTCCATTTATTTCAATTTGACCGGTACCACTACGCAGGAATACCTTAGCTATTGATGTTTTTCTTTTACCTGTCCCTAAGGCTAAATTTTCAGCCACCTGTACTATCCTCCATGTTTAAATTGATTATACTTCCAGAATTTCCGGTTTTTGGGCCGTATGCGGATGGTTGCTTCCGGCATACACCTTGCAATTATGGAAAAGCTTTCTGCCCAAACGGTTTTTGGGAAGCATGCCTTTTATAGCGTTTTCTATGGGAAATTCCGGACGTCTTTTTAAAACTTTTCCCAAAGTTACCTCTTTCAGATGTCCCGGATACCCCGTATGGCGGTAATAAATTTTATTTTCCAGTTTTCTTCCCGTTACCTTCACTTTTTCCGCATTGATAATGATAACAAAGTCACCACAGTCCATATGAGGGGAAAAAATTGGCTTATTTTTACCTCTTAATACATTAGCCACAGATACACAGAGTCTTCCCAATATTTTATCCGTTGCGTCGACAATATACCATTTTTTCTGTATATCCTTTGGTTTTATAAAAATAGTTCTCATATTTCAAGCACCTTACCCATTGTCATGATTTATTATTAAAATACCTTAAATAGTGCATACGATAATGGCATTCAATAGAAAAGATGTCAAGCCTTTTCTTCTGATTTCTCCGTTTTATCCGTTGATTCTTTAGCTTCCCTCTTCTCTTCCATTTTGTCCTTGATATCGGCAATGCCAATAAAAAAAGCAATTAATCCGACCAATAATGCCAAAATAGGGGCTCCCCCCTTTAAAAATTGAATGACATCATTATACCAATTCAGGGCCATTGGAAAATCGAAGGGCAAAAAAGCATAAACCGCGAATGCAATTAACAGGATACCTATCAATAATGCTACCATGTATTCCTCCATAATCTTTTTATTAAGAAAGATATATATTCTTTTTAGCTTGGAGTCAATAGGGCCTCTTTAAAAACCGTCTGTTTAATTGAATCCCTACAACAATTTATTTCTGCGTATGACAATTATAAAGCCCGTAATGTATAAAAGCCTGGGCACATTAGCTAAAAGCATTCCAATCAAGGGTAAACCGAATACCGACAAAAACTCCAGATCAAGTATTCCAAATCCGGACAATGTATTGACAACGATATTCGCATAATCAACCAGGGTACCCATGATAATCAGGATCCAGGCTATATCGCGTGTTTTTGCCCATAGAAGTATGGCAAAGAACGTGGATAATGCCCCAATTACAAGCTGGATCAGTATGGCTACTTCATTTACCGTCATATTTTTAATTTCCCGGTATTTCCGCAAAAAGTTTAGTCATTTTTTTCAATTCACCGTCAGAAAGCCTGAAAGGCAGCACACTCGGGCCCGGATAACGGGGGGAAAGCAGGAATCCATGGTTCAAGAATTCCCTGAAGACAGAGGGATAGAGGGATGACTCAAAACAGGCCCGTACGTAGATTCCATTCTGAACCCAGTTACGGTTGTTGATCAAATCGTTTTTATACCACTCCGGCAGTGAAATTCGCATCATATCATGAATACTGCGTGCCGCCCCGGCAAGAAAAACCGGGGATAATACCTCCTTTTCCTGGTTTTTATCGTTATATTCCTTCTGCCAGCCGACTACAACCGGCGCAGACATCACTGAAAAAGGGATGACGGGAATAATAAAATCAGTATTTTCAGTATTTTTTTCCGCAAAAGGCCGGAAATAGGCAACAGGCCCTTTAAAATTACCCGAATTCAAGGCAGGGTCCCCTATATCCGATGCTTTTATCTCTTGATCAAGGATGGTGCTCATAAAACGGCACGCGTTGTCCATGGATGAAAAAATCCTGAAACAGGTGTAATCCGGCAGAAATTGGGACAGTGCCTTGATAAGCCTGTGCTCAAACAGGCTGGGCATGTCAAATAACAGCCCTTTTGACAGTTCATTTTTTAAAACCCTTGTTAAGTGGGAAGCCCCGTGCCCCAGGAAACCCCTGCCGCCATTCTGATAGAAATCCAGGTACCGGTTCCCTTTGACATCATAGAGCCTGTATCCCCTGGCTCTTTTTATCGGTAGTAAGTCAGATAACAGATCTTCACTCATTTTTGAAGCAATTCCTTTAAAAGGTCCTGGGAGAGACGGGGATTAGCCTTCCCACGGGTCGCCTTCATAACCTGTCCCATTAAAAACGACAAAACATTTTCCTTTCCGTTCTTATAATCCTCAACGGTTTTGGGGTTTTGATCAAGGACTTCCCGGACAATGTCCTTAAGGCTTTCCTGATCATCAATCTGCTTCAGCCCTTTTTCATTGATAATCTGTTCCGGTGTTTTACCTTCCGCCCACATATCTGAAAATATTCCCTTGGCCATTTTCCCGCTGATGACACCGGAATCAATTCTGTTGAGTAATTCTCCCAATGATTCCGGGGGCACTTTCTCCCTGAACTGTATAATGGTAATGCTCTCCTTGTTCAGCATGTTCCCGATTTCGGTGATGACCCAGTTGGCCACTTTTTTAGGTTCACCCTTGTATTCTTTGCACGCCGCTTCAAAGTAATGGGCCAATTCGGCATCGACAAGCAGCTTCCCAATATCCAGTTCCGGGAGCCCCCATTCTTCGGCAAAACGTTTCCTTTTCTGTGCGGGCAGTTCCGGCAGCCTTGACTTCATTGATTCCACCCAGGCGGGATCAATGAGGATGGGTTTTAAATCCGGTTCTGGGAAATACCTGTATTCAGCCGATTCCTCCTTATGGCGCTGAAGAATCGTGCTTTGCGTTTTTTCCTGGTAACCCCTCGTAACCTTGCCCACATCCTTGAGTAAAAGGCGTTTCGTGGTCCATTCCTCCTTCTGCCGCAAAATCTCGTACTCCAGGGCCGCTTTCATGGCCTTGAATGAATTCATGTTTTTTATTTCCACGATGGGCGTGGCATACTTTTTATCCCCTTCATAAACCCACAGGTTGATGTTGGCGTCGCACCGCAGGGACCCCTCTTCCATGTTGCAGTCGGAAATTTTAAGGTATTCCATAATGTGCTTTATGGATTGGACATACGCAACGGCATCGTCGGGACTCCGTATATCCGGTTCCGATACAATTTCCAGAAGCGGTGTTCCCGCGCGGTTTAAATCCACATGGCTCAGGCCGGACCTGTCCTCGGTGTGTATATTTTTCCCCGCGTCCTCCTCCATGTGAATCCGGATGATCCTGATTTTTTTCAATCCCCCGTCCGTGTCTATCTCAAGGAAACCCTTTTCACAAATAGGCATATCAAACTGTGAAATCTGGTATCCCTTGGGCATGTCCGGATAGATATAGTTTTTCCTGTCGAACTTGGTGACCGGCACTATGGTACAGTTCATGGCCAATCCGGCCAGTACCGCGTATTCAACGAGGGTCTGGTTTGCAACGGGCAAAGCACCCGGCAAACCGGTGCAGACAGGGCACAACCGCGTATTGGGCTCCCCGCCGAACGTATTCCTGCATGAACAAAAAGCCTTGGTTTCCGTCAAAAGCTGGACATGCACCTCGCATCCGATAACAACATCATACTTCATCTGGAACCCTCCTTGTGATACATGGCCGCCACTTCCAGAAGCAGGTCTTCCCGGAACCTGTTGCCTGCAAGCTGCACACCCACAGGGAGGCCGGCCCCGGTTGTGCCGACTGGCACGGAAAGGGAAGGAATGAGGGCCAGGTTCGAAAACGTTGTACAGATATCCGTCAAGTACATGGCAAGCGGATCATCCACCTTTTCTCCAAGCTTAAAGGGCGGGCACGGAGATGTGGGTGAAAGGATCAGGTCATATTTTGAGAAGACTTTTTCAATCTCCCTCCTCAGCAGGGTCCTCACCTGCATGGCCTTTTTATAATACGCATCGTAATAACCGGAAGAAAGCACGTAATTGCCGATGAAAATACGGCGCTTCACTTCCTTGCCGAATCCTTCGCTCCGCGTCTTTACATACATTTCCTCCAGGTTGGCCGTCTGCCTTACCCGGTTTCCGTACCGCACACCGTCATAACGCGCCAGGTTTGAGGAGGCTTCGGCGGGAGCGATGATGTAATAGATGGCGACAGCCGCCTGCAGGATCGGCACGGAGTCCGTATCAACCTGCGCCCCGTTCTTTTTAAACCATTGGGCAAAGGATTCCACTTTCTGCTTGATCCCGGGATCGATACCTTCTCCTAAAAATTCAGTGGGAAGAAGAACCTTGAGGCCCTTAATATCCCTCTCCTTTAAGGGGGAGCAGTTCGTGAAATTGGTGGGGGCGGATGTCATGTCATGGGGGTCCGCCCCGGCGGCAAAGGAAAGCATGAGGGCTATATCCTGCGGTGTTTTAGCCAGAATCCCGATCTGGTCCAGTGAAGAACCGTAAGCTACTACGCCGTACCGTGAAAGGGTGCCATAGGAAGGCTTGAGGCCGTACACGCCGCAATAGGAAGCCGGGGTCCTGACGGAACCGCCCGTTTCCGTACCCAGGGCAACGGGGGCCTGGCCGGAGGCCACCACGGCGGCCGATCCGCCCGAACTGCCTCCCGGGGTAAGGTCCCGGTCAACCGGGTTCCGTGTGGCACCGTAAATCGAGTATTCACAGGAAGAACCCATGCCGAACTCGTCCATGTTGGTTCTTCCAAGGGGGATCATTCCGGCATCCACCAGCCGTTTGACGACTGTGGCGGAATACGGCGAGCAGAAGCCTTTCAAAACGCCGGAAGCGCACGTGGCGTGTTTGCCCTTGATCACGATGTTGTCCTTCACGGCAAACGGCAACCCTTCCAGGGGCCTTGCCGATCCCCTGACCCGTGCTTCATCGGCCTTTTCCGCTTTTTCAATACTGTCCCGGAAAACCTCGATATACCCGTTCAGGGGCTTTTCATGTTTCCGGTCCGCCTCAAAGGCATCAAGATACGCGCGGACGAGTTCGACTGTGCTCATCTCTTTTTTATCCAGCTTTTCCTTTAATTCCGACAGGCTCATTCCAATTAATTCTTTCATATCATTCATCCTCGTCCCTGTTCTCCAGGAAATCCTCGACTATCCGCGGCACGGTAAAAAATCCCCGTTTGAAATCCACGGCAAAAGTTTCAATATCCGATTCATTGAAAGTGACCTTTGATTTATCCTCCCTGAGAACTGAAGGTTTCAGCCCTTCCCCAAGGTCAGGGTCTACACCGGTGGTATCATATTGTTTGAGCAGGTCAAAATAGTCGAGTATTTTCCCCACCTGGTCCTTGAATTTCTCCTTTTCCTCCCGGCTCACATCAAGCCTTCCCAGAAAGAGAATTTCGTCGAGTGTTTTATCGTCAATCATTTATCCTATCCTTTCCAACGGCGCATATTTACATATAAATTCCGCCTTTCGCTTGTCGCCGAACTGGACAATCATCATCCATTCATCACCGTCGGCCAGCCACACGTTCTGCACCTGGCCTTCCCCGTAGTCCCTGTGATACACCGCCTCACCACGGGTATACGGAGAATTGTCGTCCGCCTCCCCGTAGCCGGAAATGAGTTCACGCGGTATTTCGTATATAAAACGCGAGGGTTCGCGTTCCCATTCCTGCCCGTAAATCCTCCGCCAGTAACAGGTGGTCAGATGGAGTTTCTTTTTGGCACGGGTTATGCCCACATAAAAGAGCCGCCTTTCTTCTTCCATCCCGCCTTCCCAATCGGTATCATCTGCATGGATATAAGGGAACAGCCCTTCCTCCAGGCCGGTGATGATGACCCTGTCGAATTCCAGTCCCTTGGTGTTGTGGAGGGTAATGAGGGTAACCTTTTCCTCCTCCGCATACGGGTCTTCATCCGATGAATTGAGAAGCGTTGTTTCCAGGAAAGCTGCCAGCCCTTCACGTCCCGCCGGGTACTGGCTTGCCGCGTTTATCAATTCATCCAGATTCTGTACCCGGGATGTCCCGGTTTCCCTGTCCTTTTCATCATAATGGTCGGAGAGACCGCTTCGCAGTATCAGGTTATGGATCGTTTCGGAGAGCAGGTGCGTTTCGAGCATGTTGGTCGTTTCATCCATGATCCTGATGAAATACGCCAGGCCCTGGGCGGATTTACCGGATAAAAAACCGCGGGCCTGCCGGCAGCACCCCATGATGTCGTTCAACCGGAGACTCAATATCTTTGCGATTGT
>JAFGKU010000184.1 GCA_016928415.1 Spirochaetales bacterium | reverse complement strand
TAAAAAGAAAGCCGTGAAGGCAAAGAAGAAACCGGCCCCTAAAAAGAAAGCCGTGAAGGCAAAGAAGAAACCGGCTCCTAAAAAGAAAGCCGTGAAGGCAAAGAAGAAACCGGCCCCTAAAAAGAAAGCTGTGAAAGCAAAGAAGAAACCGGCCCCTAAAAAGAAAGCCGTGAAAGCAAAGAAGAAACCGGCTCCTAAAAAGAAAGCCGTGAAGGCAAAGAAGAAACCGGCCCCCGGGAAAAAAACCGTTACAGTAAAAAAGAAACCGGCTGTTGAAAAGCAGCGCGTGAAAATCGAACCTCCTTTCAAGGCATATACCGGTGATAAGCCTTATTTATACATAAGTTATTCACATAAGGACATGGAAAAAGTTTATGCCATCATCAGTCGCCTGTACATGTCCGGATTTCATATCTGGTATGATGAAGGATTGGAAAGGGATCAGAACAGGGAAAAAACCCTGGGCGAAGCTATCAGGAACTGCGGTCAATTTATAGTTTTCGTAACACCTGATTCTATAAAGTCAACCAATGTGAAAAATGAAATTACCTTAGCCATCATGGAAGAAAGAAACGTGGTGCCCGTGTATCTTATGGAAACAACACTCCCTAACAATATGAAAGTCATATTCGATACACTTATTTCCTTGAAGGTTACCGGCATGTCACCGGAGACTATATATCAAAAAATACTGACAATAGTGGATCAAAGGCTAAAAGATTGAAATACAGGCATTGAAAGGACAGGCCCGGATACAGGCCAGGCATTCAATGCATTTATCCGGTTTAAATATAATCTTGCGTGTTTTTGAATCTTCCACCACCAAAGCACCTGACGGGCAATGGGACAGGCAGTTCCCGCAATCAGTACATTTTTCCTCATTGTGCCTGAGTCCGCGGTAGGTGGCATTCACGTTAACATCAAATCCTTTTACATACTCTAGTCCCCGTTCAATATCTTCTTCTTTACCCGTTATATCCATTACGAGGTAACCGTACTCCTCCGGCGTGATTTTGGCCCGGATAAGATTGATTTTCAGATTATAATCTTTTATAAGGTGATAGACTATCGGCTTTTCCACCTCGCACTTGGGAAAGAAAAGCATTAATTTTTTTGTTATCATTCCGTTTTTTCCTTTATAATCATGGATTTACACTTAATATCTACCGGAAGTCTCTGCAGGGGACGGCTTAAAAGGAATTCACCCCTTTTAATTTCATCCATGAGAAGGTTAGCCGCTTCCAATGCCTTGGTATAGGAAGAGAGAGAACTCACGGCTACCTTTCGGCCCAAAACCGTTACCTCCCCGGATCTCAATTGTTCATAGCTTAGATGACAGAGAATTTTCCCGGTTTTCTGGGGATAATCATAACTATAATCAATAACCGGCCCATAAATGTCTTTATCCCTGACCAGGGTGTGTTTGAGAATTTCCTTGTTCAGGATGGGTATGGGAATACCTACCCCGACAGCCAGGCTTACCCCGTATCCTTTCAAACTCACACCCCGTATAAATTCTTTATTCATCTTTTTCATATCACCGGTGAGAGCAAGGGTTCCTGAACCTTCCCTGGGGACACCGTTGTCACCCCTGTCAGCCACGCCTGTATGCTGCGTACCTTCAGCGTATACATGGCCCTGGGCACCGGCGAGCCAGACCCTGGTTCCAACACCGATAGTTTCAAAAAACGGATCGTTCAGCAATGGTGAAAGCTGACCGGCGGAACAGTATGTCAAATTCTTCATATCCGGTTTTAAAATTCCCAGGTAAGAATAAACGGGTTTTTCAGAACAGTTAATGGCCACATTGTAGTTTTGATAGCAATTCCTCGGATTGACCATTATGGCCTGGTTAAGATCATCTATGGTAAAATACGTCCGCAGTTCCCGCAGCGGATAGTCATCCGTGCCATAGGAAAGGGCGAAGAGCTGAAGCTCCTTGCCTGCCACAAGATCCTCGATTACATGGCCGCCGCCGTAAGTGAAATCTCCGGGATAATCCATATTGGCAGGATCATTATGGCGTAACTGGGTTGCCCCCAAATAAACATCCACCGCCGCAATTCCGGAATAAACCAGTACATCATTGATCCAGGCTTCGGTTATTTTTATTTTCGGCCGGGAATGCCCGAAATTCAAAAAGCAGCCGGAAGAACACATGGGACCGAAGGTCGCGGTTGTGACAATATCCACTTCTTTTACCGCCTGGTCCAATCCCTTCTTGTCCACATAATCCATGATTTCATCGGCAGTTAGTACAACAGCTTTTTTTGATTCAATCTTTGCGTTTATTTCTTCATAGGTTCTGATATTTTTCATAATTGGGAAATAATAGCCGTAAAATTAAAAAATTAAAAGGGGAACACTTCAATTCTCTTGATTCATTCAGGGACCATACAAAAAAACTTGACATATTTTGATGGAATGCCCATTAATTATAAAATACATGAGGAAAATACCGTATAAGGAAATATATTATTCAGGATTACTTCTGCTTTTGCTGAGTTGCGGCCCCGGTCTGAAAACCGGCATCAATACAAGCTCAAGGACTGTCAATATGGCTGAGATACATAATACAATAAAGACCTTTGCCAACCCCATTGTTCAACCGTATGGAGGGGGAGGAGGGTCGGCGGACCCGTCCGTTATCCGGATCAATGATTACTACTACTGGGTTAAAAGCATCCATGACACAGGCATTGGGGTTGCCAAATCCGGGACTCTTCAGGACATGGGCAATGCACCGATGAAAATCGTATTCACCCCGCCGGCATCAGGCGAATATTCAAAGGAAATCTGGGCACCGGAAATTCAATACTTAAACGGGAATTTCTATATATACTTCGCTGCAGACGACGGTAATAACGTCAATCACAGGATGTATTGCCTCCAGGCCGACAGCCAGGATCCGCAAGGCCATTACACATTCAAGGGAAAGGTGGCCGCTCCGGACGACAAATGGGCCATTGACGGGCTGGTCCTCCAAAAACCGGATGGTTCCCTGTTCTTTGTCTGGTCGGGTTGTGAAGTGGATGCCGATTTCCCGCAAAATCTCTATATTGCCCCCATGAGTAATCCTGGTACAATCAGCGGTCCCAAGGTCCTTATTTCCACGCCGGCTTATGCCTGGGAAAGGAAAGGAGCCGCCATCAATGAAGGACCATCCATACTCCAGAAAAACGGTAAATTTTTCATTTTCTATTCGGGAAGCGCCAGCTGGATGAATGACTACTGTTTAGGCATGTTGACAAATGCAGACGGGGACGTACTGAATCCGTCATCCTGGAGTAAAAAGGAAACCCCCGTTTTCCAGAAGGCGCCTAGCGCCTATGGCCCCGGCCACAACTGCTTTACCCAATCACCTGACGGTACGGAGGACTGGATTCTCTACCACGCTTTTGAAAGATGGGGAGGCGGCTGGGCCAACAGGAGCATCCGGGCGCAGAAAATCAATTGGGACGGCGATAATCCCATACTGGGCACTCCCGTTGCCGTCGGTGAACGAATTGACCTCCCGTCAGGTTCTGCACCCGTGCCGTACTCGGTATTCCTGCCGCACAACATGCCTGGCTATTATATAAGGCATGAAGATTCAAGGGGTAAAATATCCTCCAAAGAGGAACCTTCCCTGAGCAGGCAGTTCAAGGTAGTGGCGGGACTGGCCGATACGGCCGGCATATCACTGGAATCAATAGACTTTCCCAACCGCTTCCTCAGGCAGCGAAACATAGAAATCTGGATGGATGTATTTGACGGTTCGGATACCTACAGGGCGGATGCCACGTTTTATGTGCACTCAGGATGGGCTGACGGAAAGAAAATATCTTTTGAATCATACAGCAACCCGGGCAAATACATGCGTCACCTGGATTCACTTCTCTATATTTCACCCATTTCCACGCAACAGGATAAAGAGGATGCGACTTTTCAAAGGATACAATAGGTTTTTAGGTTAAAAAAACAGCTGCCGTCTTAAAAATGACGGCAGCTGCTGATTATACATTATTGCTGATAAACCCTGACGTAATCCACATACATGTACATGGGGAATGCGCCTGCATCTACCGCTCCACCGAGTGTTCCGCCAATTGCCATGTTAAGAATCACATAGAATGGCTTGTGGAATTCCTCAAGATGGGCCGGTGTAATATCGATGATATGGGTCTGAGTACTGTCAACGAACCACTTCATATAGGTGGCATCCCATTCAAGGGCATAGACCTTGTAAACATTGACATCACCGTACGGTGCCGAGTTATTGGCATAGTTCGCGTTTTGCGTACCATCCCACGGATAAACGCCGATCCGGTTGTCCCAGAAACAGTTTGCGAAACCCGTTGTGGATGCGCCGGAATGTTCACAGATGTCTATTTCACCGCAGCTGGCCCAATTGTTTACCATGATATCGTAATAGGATGAGGAGGGATTATAACTGCTTGTATAGGTACCGCCTGCCGAGGAGGTTCCCATCGCCCAGAAAGCGCACCAGTTTCCCTGGCCCTTGGGCAGTCTTATTCGTGCTTCAATCCTTCCGTACTGCCAGGATCTCTTTCCCTGTGTCGTGATACGTCCGGATTTCTGGTACCAGTCTCTTCCGCCTACATTATAGTAAGGCGTTGTGGAATAATCCGCACGGATGACAAGGTTTCCGCCCTGGACATAACAGTTTTCCGGCCTGTACCATTCCCATTCACCGTTGCCCCATCCCTGGAAGCCGGGTAAGCCGGGATTGTACCCGTTACCCACGTGGTAATTCCAGTTGGACGAATTGGGCTGGCCATCGACATCGAAGTTGTCTTCCCAGACGAGTCTCAATCCTCCCACGGGAGTGGCCGTGGGCTGCGGAGTGGGCGAATTCGTGGCTTGCGCTACGGGTGTCGCCGTCGCACTGGTTGGAGGCGTGGGTCCGCCAGCGGCGCCGTATACCTCGAATTCATAAAGGGAGTACCCCCATTCCGTACCTCTTGCCGTTCCATACATACGTATATAACGGCCGCTGCCGTTTACCGTCAACGTCTGGACACCTCCTGTCGATGAGCTGGTTGAATAGAGGGTTGTCCAACTTGATGCGTTGGCTGAGATCTGGATCTGATAGGCCGAGCCATAGGCCGCCTCCCATCTTAAAACAACACTGGCAACAGAATAGGTTGCCCCAAGGTCAACCTGAATCCATTGAGGATCACTGAATGCACTTGACCAGCGTGTTCCCGTATTCCCGTCAACGGCTAAATTGGCCGTATAGCTGGAATTTTCATCCGAGGAAGACGTTGCCGGCCTGTTCAGTGCCAGGTTCGAATTGGACGCCGGAGGCGTTGTAGGTGCCGGGGTGTTGGTCTGTGCAGCCGGTTGTGTCGGTGTGTTTGTTGCCACAGTTCCCGGTGTTGGTGTGGATGTGGATGTTGTCCTTCTTCTTGCAGAAATATTTACAGTAACAATAAATATTAAAAGAATACAGATTATTATGAGATTCCACTTATTAAATTTTTTCATTTTTTTCTCCTTTTTGCTTTTTAGTTGGGTATAGATATTCAATTCATACAGTTTGAGTAACTTACCCTTTGTAAAGGAAAAAAAATTGATTAAACAAAGCCGGAAGCATACATTATAAAACCCCCTTTCTACCATATGCTTCCCTTAGAGATACCCCCATTGGAACATTGATAAAAAAAATATCAAATAACCCAAATATCCCTAAACCAGACTACCAGTAGAATTGTGAATTGTCAAGGAAATTAATTATAAAGTCGGACAGCACCCATCCTCTTATCATGTCCTGGGGCAGGGACGGTTATAAGCTGAAAAACGGGTGCGTGAGCGTTTTTATCAACAATTGGGACCTGCAGGAACGGGAAGGCTTGATGGATTTCATCCTGGGAAAGGACCATTCTCCGGATTTCATAGAAGTAGAAGCGGTGTATGATATGACTAAATATGCGTCTCTATTCGAATGAGATTCATTTAAAACCATGTAAACAGAATGAATTAATCCAGGTATATATTTCTATAAATATCCGGATCGGTTTTCCTCAATTCCACATCAGAAATTGCCTCCATGAAGGTTTTTACTATGGTTTCCGCATAAATAACCCTGTATGGGCGTCCATAAAAATAATGGATTTTATTGTTCAGTAAGGGCAATTCCGGAATTGTGTTATTCCGTTCAACAACCTTTTCATAGAGATGACAGAGATTGTTTTCAAGGGTGTTTTCCGAACCGGTTAAAACTTTGTCAATGACGGGTTCAATCCGGTTACTCACGGTTAATTTACGGAAAGCCACTCCAAACCATTTACTGTAAGGAACATATTTCTTTTCCATGAGAAAGCAGATCTTCATCAATGCAGTCACAAGACGGGACGCAATCAGGCGGGCTCCCATGAAATTACCGCGTGCAAGCTGCCTCCCGATAAAAGCCTCTTCCTGGCTGACACTGTCCCAGAGGGCGGCCAGCCTGAGAAACCATATATCTTTCGGGAAAAATCCAAGTTTATCCCTTAAAGGTTTTAATGTGTTCAAACCGTCAAAAAACACCTCACCACTCGTCAACTCAAGCAGCTTCTGATCTTTAAGATTAAACCAGTTTCTCACGTCACTTAACCCGTTAACGCTTATTCCAAGGTAACGGTCCAAATTGAAGAAATCCTCTATCGTCACGATTTCAATCAAATGCCTGACAGGACCTTCCTGTTTCTGTTCCATCCTCTGAGTTCCGTCAGGAGATTTCTCACTGAAATTGACGGGAAAACCTTTGTATGTTAACGGTAATTTCTCCTTGAGCACCGCGTCTATTTGACCTGACAAGGCATTAAAATCATCCGGTGAAAGAAAAATCTGCATGCGCGGTCCCCAGTTATGGTCCATCGAGGTTTCATCGTCGAAGCCTGTTACATCCGAACCATAACCGATGAGGGAGGCGGAATAGGGAACGCCGGGGAATTCCCTCTCCAATAGGGGTTTTACGATATCCTGATAAAATCCCCTGTTTAAATCCAGACCGGGTATGAACTTATATTTTGCCATACCCGAACCGCTGCACATAGATGAGATCATTCATCGCGTCCTGATAAGGGACACCCAGTTTGGATAGATAATTTGCTATTGTCGACTGGCTGGCTTCCCTGTGATTCTTTAAATACCGGTCAAACAGCCGGTTAAATTTATAAGCCAGGTTTTTTTCTTCTTCCGATCCCTTTTTGGCCAGCATGCATTGGGAAAACGACCGGATTACCCGGGCCAGTTCTTTTTCAGAAGCCATGTGATTGCTATCCTCCTGAGGTATTCTAACACATAGGATTTATCGGGTAAACAGGAACCGCCGAAGACACCTTATTTGCCGAAAGCACCGAAATTTTACTAAGCAATCAATCGATTTCCGCGACAATTTCATCAAGCGATTTCCGCCCCCTGTCGGGAGGATTCTCTTTGGAATAACCGAAAGGAATAACGGCAACGGTCCTGTAACGTTCAGCGTCAATTCCGAGGGTTTGCACAAGAAGATTATCGTCATATGCCCCTACCCAACAACTCCCTATACCCAAAACCCGCGCGGCCAGCAGCATGTTTTCTATGGCGGCAGCCGTATCCTGGAAACCGTATAATTTTAATCCCCGTTTTCCGTACCCCGACTGTATTGTTTCCATGTCAAAAGCTGCAATCACGACTACGGGGGCCTCCGCTAAAAAAGACTGCCCGTAAGCCGCTTCCGCTATGCTGTCTTTCCTTTTTTTGTCCCTGACGATGAAAAACCGCCAGGCCTGCAGATTGCCGGCGTTCGGGGCAAGCCTTCCCGCTTCCAGAATGTAATTAAGCATATCTTCAGGGATCGGCTTATCATTGACAAACGACCGAATGCATTTCCTCTGCCTGAGTAATCCCATAAAATCATCTTTCATTCCCATGCTCCAACCTCCGAACTAGGATTTATTTTTCCACGAAAATCATCCGAAGTCAACACAATTGATGGCATCCCATCTTGAAAACCATGGGAGCAGGTATTAGAATTTAACATTATGAAAACAAAATTATTAATGTTAACAGGAATAGGTTTTATCTTGATTTTGTTATTATCGGGGAAGGAAGCCATGAAATTTATCAGTCATTCCGAATTGAATGCCAACACAAAAATCACCGGTTTACTGGGCAGGCCATTGGGTGAGATTATAACAGTGGAAGGCAAGACAATTGAAAGCAGCGAATCAAAAAGCGATGAAGGGAAAATCTTTCTCGTTGTTTCCTCAGTGAATGGGAAAAAACTAAAATCCACTGAAAGGATCCCCCTTCAATTTTTTTCCTGGGCAGAAGTTACGATCCCCAAAGCCGGCAGGAATGTCAAATATACCGGGTATGAAACAGGCGCCTATACCGGGATTCCCTACGAAGCCTTCAAACATTTGCCATATGCCGCAACGGAAGAATATCACTTTACCGTATGGTTCCAGGTATGCGAGGAAAAATATTAACTGATTTCATACAAGCAGCAATGCCTCTCTTGTCATACAATGATTTTTTCAGTAGAATTATTCAATAGATGGCCAAACAAATGGGAAAACCAGCTGACGGCAAAAACAAGAAACCCTTCTCATGGAGCAGGCTGCTTGGTTACGGCCTGGTAGCCCTGGGGCTTCTCAGCATCGTCAATTTCTTCAGCCCCATTCCCATACCGACCATAGGCATTACAGCCATCATTTCCGGTGTTATCTTTACCATTGGCGGGGCCCTCATGATCACCACGGATAAATCTTTCTGGGCCGGGATTATTTCAAGGAACCGCAAAAGGCTGTTCCAGCAGAAAATTAATATCGACCCGCTCATTCCCGTAAAAATATTGAAGCTATCAAAAGATCACAATGGCATTCTCACGGCTTCCGAAGTGGCCATAAAACTGAATGTTCCCCTCCCCATCGCGGAAGCCGGGCTTGATGAATGCGTAAGATTCGGTCATGCAATGGTGGATTTTGACATGAAGCGCGAGTTGAAGTATTATAAATTCCCGGAGCACCTGCCGGTGGATGATTCGGAAAAGCCGGATAATGAAAATAAACCGCAATCCTGAAATACCGGTAAAAAGTAAAAAATCATGAATCTTTTGGAAACCAACATTTTTGAAACAGAAAAAATAATAGATGTACAGACAGGCGAGGTTAAAATCGGTTATAAACGCTGTATTCTTTCCTCCGCCGCCATAGGGTCCTGTATCGCTATCATACTTGTGGATTATAAAAATAAACTGGCCGGAATAGCACATATAATGCTACCGGGAATCGCTCCCCAGAACGCCAATGGACTTTTGACACGTTACGCGTTCAATGGTATTATTGAACTGCTTGGCGGGCTGCAAAGATTGGGGGCTGAACGGGAATCATTGGCTGCCGTGCTTGCGGGGGGAGCCAATGTACTTGCCGACCCTTCCGACACGATTTGCCGGGACAATATTCTCTCGGTAAAAAAATTGTGTGCCAGCCTGAAACTCGAAATCAAGGCACAATCCCTGGGAGGAACCAGGCGGCGGAAAGTCCGGGTAGACGTGCAACGAAGTCACGTTTTGTGCAGCATTGGCGACAGGCCCGAATTTCTGCTCTGGGGTGCTTGAAAGGAGAATCAATGACACCTCAAAGCACGGAAACAAACAATGACCTGCCGCGTCTGATCATCAAGATAATCCTGATAACCGTATTTGCCATCATGCTTTTCATGATTATATTCACTGCCATTACCCTGTATATGACCCTGAACATACTGGAGCCTTTGAACGATTCCATGAACATCCTCCGTTATGAAACCAGCACCATGTTCTTTGACATTGATAAAAACCAGAACAATGATCCGGCAATCATTAAAATAATATTTGAAAGCCATAATTATACATCAAAGAAAAGTATAAGACAGATAACCCATATCCTCTCCGATACTTTTATGGGTTTTACCCTGCACTCGTCTTTAATCACTGACATAGAAACGCTTCTGGATGATATAAAGAAAATTGATCAAAAAATTACATCCTTCATGGAAGAAATGGGCAATACAAAACAAGTACCTGAAATGGGGAAGGCCATGGAACTGGCCATCATGAAATTCCGTGAAAAAATTTCGAATATCACGACCGAATTGGAAAAGCATATAATCGGGGGCCTGAGTCTTCTTGCCGTTTCTCAAATCGTGCTCTTTTTACTGGCATTGAGCGGTGCCATCACGATCATCATTTTCTACAACATATTTGAACGTGATCGGACAAACCTTGTCCGGAACCTGGCGTTGAAAAATAATGAACTTATCCAAACATGTGGGAAGCTATCCGCATCAGACCAGCAGCAAAGGGCCTTGAACCAGCAATTGCGGGCCCACGAACAACAACTTAGCGCCATTAATCAGCAATTACGCGCTAACGAACAGCAGTTACGGGCGGCAAACCAGCAATTGAAAGCGAATGAAGAGGCCTTGAGGGCAAATGAAAACAGATTGAGGATGCTGTTTGATAATTCCAGCAATGCCATCATGATCCTGGAAGCACGGGACCACCGGGAACAATACATTATCAGGGACATCAATCCGGCCTGCGAAGCCATTGAAAAAATCAGACGCGAAGAGGCCATAAACAGAGACCTTTTGGAAATACTGCCCGGTATCAAGAGCACGAACCTTTTGGAAGTATTCAACAAAGTGAAAGACTCGGGAATTCCCGAACAGGTTCCGGCCTTTTACTACAGGGATGAACGGATATCGGGATTCAGGGAGCATTATGTATACAAAATCCAGACAGGGGAACTGGTCTGCGTTTATAACGACATTACCGAGAAAAAGCAATATGAAAAAGAATTACTGCTTTTTAACGACCTTATTGACAGATCCAACGATATAATTTTTGCGATCGATCCCGATTCTGGGAACATCATCAAATGCAATAAAACCGGTTCAAAAATGCTGAATTATGAAGATCCGGAACTGACCGGGAACCCGTTCACATCGCTTCTATATTCGCATAACATGCTCTACTGGCCTGAGTTCAGGGAAAAACTGATAAGAAAGGGCTCCCTTTTATTTGAATCGATTTTCATGAAAAAAAACGGAACAAATGTTCCCGTGGAGATAAGTGCCCGGTATGTCATGGAAAACGAAAACGCCTATGTCATCCTTATTGCGCGCGACATATCCGAGCGAAAGAAAATGGAGGGTATACTCAGGCTGTACCAGAAGTCCGTGGAACATGCGGAAGACATAATCATGGCGGTTGATTTCAAATATGAATTCATTTTTGTCAATTCTATTTTTGAAAAGTACTTTACCGTAACCAGGGATAACCTGCAATCAAAAAAAGTCAGCCTTGTGCTGGGTGAGCAGGAGTTCGAAGGCGTATTCAAGGCGGATTTTGATCAATGCTTCAAGGGGAACAGAATCCAGTACGAGAAGGAATTCTCTTTTCCCGGATACGGCAGCCGCTTCATGCAGTTATCATATTATCCCATAAATACGGACGAAAGCAAATATACCGTTGCCGTACTCATGATGAAAGACATAACGGAACGGAAAAAAAATGAAGAAGAAAGGCAAAAAATCCAGAAACTGGAGTCAATCGGGATCCTGGCCGGAGGCATTGCGCATGATTTCAACAACCTGTTGCAGAGTATATTCGGCTATATCAGTATGGCCAGGCAGGAGGTTCTTTCCCATCCGGATGCCGTGGAATATCTGGACGATGCCATCTCCGCATTTAACAAGGCCAAGAGCCTTACCCAGCAGCTCCTCACCTTTTCCAAAGGCGGCATTCCGATCAAAACCAGCTTTCAAATCAACACACTGCTCGGCGAAACCGTCAAACTCGGACTAAGCGGTTCAAATATCGTTTCACGAATGTCCCTGGACGGCGACCTTTGGAACGTGGAAGTGGACGAAGGCCAGATACACCAGGTATTGAGCAACATTATCATTAACGCCCGGCAGTCCATGCCTACAGGGGGAAATCTGCACGTAAAATCCTCCAATTGCATCGTCAGTTCAAAAGATATCCCGGAATTAAAAGACGGTCGTTATGTTGAAATCACGATCAGGGACGAAGGGACAGGAATCCCCCGGGAATATTTGGGAAAAATATTCGATCCTTTTTTTACCACCAAACAAAGAGGTTCCGGCCTTGGCCTTGCTACCGCCTACTCCATCATAAATAAGCACGGTGGACACATAAAAGTGGAATCCGCCTTAGGGAAGGGGTCGCAATTCATTATCTACCTTCCCGCTACGGACAAACCTAAAAAGGAAATAAAGACAGCCGATACCGCATCGAAAATCGGGAGCGGCACAATACTCATTATGGACGATGAAGAAATGATACTGGATGTGACTCAAAAATCGCTTTTCAAGTATGGTTATAACATACTATCCGCCCGAAGCGGCGATGAAGCGGTACAGATTTGCCGGAAAGAATACGGAAAGAATAAAAAAATAAAAATGGCCATTTTAGACCTCACGATTCCGGGAGGCATGGGTGGAATCGAAGCGGTCAAATTACTCAAGCAGATCGATCCCGGTATCGTGGCCATAGTGTCCAGCGGATATTCCGATGACCCGGTATTCCTGGACCCGAAGCAATTCGGGTTCGACGATATGATCCCCAAGCCATACCATATCAATCAACTCATCAATCTCGTTCGCAAATGGGACGCATGAAGAAGCACTGAATGTTAATGGGTCAATCCCGCTACTTACCGGCAGCCACCTTTAATGAATCGAACCATGTCCGCCAGCAGAAGCGGTTTGGTATGCGGTGATATCAGGTAAATCCCGTCTACCAGGCCGTAAATACCCTGCACAAGCTTCATCGCCTGCTCTATGCCGGCGGACTGCTGGTATTCCTTGTCACTGTTCCTGGATAGCAGGATGCGGAGGTTTTCCGGGATGGAAATACCGGGCACCTCGTTATGAAGGTATTCCGCCGCGCGGCTGGAAATAATGGGGAAAATCCCGGCAAAAATTCTCGCGCCGGAGTTCCGCGTCGTTTCCATCAATTCCACGATTTTATCTTTTTCAAAAAGGGGCTGAGTCATCACGAAACGGGCACCCGCGTCTATTTTCTTTTTGAGCTTCTTCAGCTGAAACGTATTGTTGCCCAGTCCCGGATTGAACGCGCATCCAATCGAAAAACGGGTCGGTTGAGGCAGGTCCTTTCCCCAGAGTTTCCTGCCCTTGTTGAGTCCAGCGGCCATTTTAATGAGGCCCACTGAATCCACGTCAAACACATTGGTGGGACCGAATACATGGGACGGGTCACCGGTAACGCATAACAGGCCTTCAATACCCAGGACATGCGCGCCCAGAAAAAAGGACTGCAGCCCGAGGAGGTTCCTGTCACGCCCCGTTACGTGCAGGATTACCGGGACATCAATGCGGCGCTTGACCAGGGCGGCAAACGCCAGGTTTTCCACGCGGATGGAGGCAAGGGGGTTCTCCGCCATGCTTACCGCATCCGCACCCGCCTCGCTGACCGCGTCAATGGCGTCCGAATATACGGAAAGGTCGAGGCCGCCCGGCGGGTCGATTTCACAGATGACGGCCGGCTTGATATCGGCCACCTTGTCGAGAAAAGCACCCTGGACATATGCCGTTTCATCCCGCACAGCAGTCTCCCTGTACCTTACGGCCGCCCTGCGTACAATTTTCTTTTCCTTGAGGAGCAGGGCCGCCCGCTCGATATGAGCCGGGGTGGTGCCGCAGCATCCGCCAATGATCCTTGCCCCGTGGGAAACGAACGATTCCGCTTTCTTCGCAAAATAATCAGGGGATACACCGTACACGAACCGGGCGCCCACCCTTTCCGGCAAGCCGGCATTCGGCATGACAGACAGGGGGATTTCCAGGCGGGCCGGGCTTTCCAGGACCTCCTCAATCGCATTGATACCGTAACCGCAGTTCAGACCGAGAACGTCCGCTCCGGCATCCATCAATTTTTTCCCGGCGGAATACAGGTCAAAGCCGTCATACGTCATCCCGGAACGGCTTAACGTGAGCGAAGCTATTACGGGGACACCCGTCATACCCCTTACCGTATCAAGCGAGGCAAGTAAATGGGTAAGGTTCCCGTACGTTTCCAGTATCAAAAGGTCCGCTTTTTCATCAATAAGCGCGGCCGCCTGTTCTTCTACCGCCTTCCTGTAGTCTTTCAGAAGGTCTTCCTGCAGTTCCTCCATGTAATGAAGTAACGGACCCATGGAACCGGCCACAAAAATACCGGCTCCCGAAGCCCTGCGCGCAATTTGAACCGCCGCCCTGTTAATTTCACTTACCTTCTCTGACAAGTTTACCTTTTCCAGCATGAACCGGTTGGCGGCAAACGTATTCGTTTCGATAAGTCCGCTGCCGGCCTTCACGTATTCCGTATGGATTTCCTCGATCAGGGCCGGCTGGGTCAGATTCAACTGCTCCACGCATTCCACCGGGTCGGCGGAAACCTGCTGTACCATGGTACCCATGGCACCGTCCGCTATTATCACGGTCCGGTCGAGTTGCTTTAAAAAAGGGTAATCTTCGGGCATATTAAATTCCGTGCCTTATTATACTTAAAAATCACATTTTTGGACAAGAGAAATATAAAAATACTGGTTATATATCGATAATGGCCGGTTTTTTTAATTACACGCCGGATCAGATTATTAAAAGGGTTCAAAAAAATAAAATTCATTTGAATTCAAAAGGAATAAGCATACACTTAAGGGTAATCTATTTTAGCAGGAGGGAAATTCATATGAGAAAGGTAATTTTAATTTCTATAGTATTTTTGATGGTAACCATCATCAGCTGCGGTGCCGGCGGCGGGAAATACGGTGAAGTAAAAAAATTGATGACGGAATTCGTCAATTCGACGGAAAAAATGCTGAAAGGTGTTGATGAAGCGAAAGACGGGAAAGCCGTTGCCAAGGCATTGACGGAATGGGCCAGTACGACAAAATCGTTACAGCCGCAAATCGAAGCCATGGACAAAAAATATCCGGAGCTGGTTTCCGATAATCCACCGGAAGAATTGAAGGACATGCTCAAGGAATTTGAAGATGTCAATAAAGCGATGGAAAATGTATTCGAAAAAATAATGCAATACGCCGATGATCCGGATGTCATGGCCGCACTGGCGGAAATGGAAGGCATGGAATAAAATAAACGCTCTAATAAAACCAGGGCCCTCCGCAAGCAATCGGCGGAGGGCTTTTTTTCATTGAAATCAACCCCTTGACAGAACTACCCCGGTGCATAATACTTTTTTATAATACATAGGGGGAACATCGCATGCCCGGACTATTTGAACCAACAGTAATAAAAAGCCTTTCACTCGCCAACCGGTTCATCCGTTCCGCGACCATGGAAGGCATGGCCGACGATACGGGCAAACCGACGGATAAACTAACAAGCCTGTACCGGGAGCTTGCTGTAGGCGGGGTCGGCCTGATCATCACGGGACATACTTTTGTGAGAAGAGACGGCATGGCGGGAAAGGCGCAATGCGGGATGCACGACGATTCTTTGATTCCGGCATACAAGGTGCTGACCGACGACACCCATTTTACACGGGGCAGGATTGTCTGCCAGCTATCCCATGCCGGTGAGTTTGCCGTTAAAAAACTTACCGAAACCGAACCCCTGAATGTGAATACGATAAGCGAAAACGGGATCGCCAAAATTTCCGAAGCGTACATAACCGCCGCCGTACGGGCTCAGAAATGCGGGTTCGACGGGGTGGAACTGCATGCGGCTCACGGATATTTTCTCTGCCAGTTTCTCTCGCCATTGTTCAATAAAAGAAAGGACGCATACGGCGATTCGGCTGCAAACCGGGCAAAGATAGTTGTTAACATCATAAAAGGAATAAAATCACAGGCAGGCACCGATTACCCGGTACTGGTAAAAATGAACGGCAGTGATTTTGCCGAAGGCGGTCAAACCAGCGAGAATGCGGCGGAAGCGGCCGTTCTTTTCGAAGAAGCCGGAGCCGACGCCCTCGAAATCAGCGGTGACCTGCTGACCAATCCGGCAAAGGGACCTTCACGAAAAGCCATTAATGCGCCCAACAAGGAAGCGTATTTCCACATAGAGGCGAATTTCATAAAACAAAAAACAGGGATCCCCATCATCCTGGTAGGCGGCATACGGTCCTTTGATATTGCCAGGGAGCTGGTTGAATCCGGCCGGGTTGACTACATCGCCATGAGCCGGCCGTTTATCAGGAATCCCAATCTGGTCAATGAATGGAAGGAAAAGGGAGGAGGAGTCTCGGGCTGCATTTCCGACAATCTCTGCTTCAAACCGACCATCGTGGGGAAAGGCGTATACTGTGTAACCCTGGAAACACTCGACCGGGCATAAGTGCGCCGAAATTTTTTGGGTTTTAACCATATTTTCTGTACAGTGAATCAACGATTTTATTTATCTGATTATTCAATAAATGACAGGTTTTATCTGAATGAACATCTTTTCTTATCCGGGAAGACAAGGCCCGCAGTTTCTTGAATTCACCGGCGATACGCTTGAAAATTCGCATTTGATCTTTTTTCGTAACATCAAGCCTGAGAATATCAAGATTTTTTATCTTGGTACCCGTATTGTTGTTCCCTTTGTAATAATCACAGTACAATTCGGAATTGAGTACGGCCGACACGAACAATAAAATATCCTCCCTTTCTAACAAGGGGTAATGGTTCGGCAATGTTTTATCATAATACAGGAAATTAATGCTGCTCAATCCGTAAATACTTTCATCGGAATAATAAAATATCACGCCCCCCCGTGACTGCCATAATATTTTTTTCCCTTCAAAATCCAGTCCATACGCGTATTTCTGCAACAGGTAGTAATTCCCCTTTCCAAGTGTTCCCTGTGTATCACCGTCTCCATTGTATAACGGCCCCTTGTCTGAGGTTTCCTCCCAGAGTTCCATGGGGATAAATTTCCTGGCGTTCCTGTTGATTAGAAATATCCTGTAATTATCCAGATGTTCCTTGAGTGAAGGAATTTTCCCCATTAATGATCTGGAGTAATTGTCCTTGTTAAGCCAGATAACATGGGTTCGAGGCTTATCCAGGCAGTATCGATGAATATCCTTCCCCGTGCATAACGGTTTAAGAAGCTGTTTTTCCGTGTTATTGAGTTTCTTCCACACCGGACTCCCGGAATCGATAGAATTATTTATATAAACATTCGAGTCTTCAAACCTGATGTCGATACCTGCAGTTAATATATATATTCCCAATCCTTCAGCTTTTTTGTATCCCGGATATTCTTTAATAATTTCCTGAAACAATTTTCCTTTAACCGTATTGCATCCCGTTATCAACCCCTGCTGCGTGGTAAGGCCATAATAATCTAATTTAACCATTCTCCTGGAATCGAATTGAACAACACCACCGGACAATCTCCAATATTCGTTTTCAATCAAATAATTTTTAGAAATACTTTTCCTGACAGATGGCGACTCAAACGACATACCGGAAAGGGAATCGCTGTTGCCAAACAAACGATAGGTAAACTCTTTAACCGTTTTCGGCGTATAGGAAAAAATCATGGCTGTTGTCCCGATTCCCTGAAACACCCGGTTTTTCCCGAAATCCTCTATTGATTCAATGGATGAATCCCGGATGATTGTTTTCCTGATTTGCGTCGCGTAATCCGAGGTCAACAGGTCATTAGGTACAATCAGGCAAATGCTTCCTTCTTTATTTATTAATGAAAGTGACTGGATAAGGAAGGCGTGATACAGATTCGTGCGCCTGGTCAAAACCCGGCTCCATTTACCGACCATTTTATACTTGTTGAACAATAGAGAATTATCCTTCTCACCGATGTAAGGGGGGTTGCCGACGATAATGTCAAAACCGGCAGATCCTCCGGCTCTGTCAAAAACTTCGGGAAATGCAAGAGGCCATTCAAACGGGTGATTGAACACATCCCGGGGTATCCTTTTGGAACCATCATACATATTTTTAACGCTTACAAGCGAATCTCCGTATTTCACATGTAAATTGATACCGGGGAGGGTTTCCAGTTCCTTCCCATTAACCGTGTTTTTATAATAGGCACTTTTTAAAATTTCGATCCGGAGACGCATACGGCACACATCAACAGATCGGGGATTGACATCAACGCCATAAAGACAATTTTCACAGATGTTTTGTTTTTCATGGAATATTGCTTCCTGTATTTTTCCGGTTTTTTCCTGTTTTGGATTGTATTGAAATAAACGGCCTTCTTTATCCGTTATTTTCAATTCATCGTCGACCACTGTAATTCGGCAGCCCTCCAAAAGGTCGCCGTCACAGCCTAACAATATTCCCAAATCACTTTTCAGGGCGATAATTTCATTCAAGGCGGATACGAGAAAATGTCCTGACCCGACAGCCGGATCACAGATTTTAAGGCTGTTGACCATTCTATTGGCCCTGGCCTTATCCTCTATTCTTTTACGCACTTCCTTTACATCCCTGCTTTGCCAGCCCATTTCCCTGTTGAACATACGGATGCAGACTCGGCGGATGGCTTCCCGGCACATATACCCTGTCAGAAAACCGGGGGTAAAGTAGGAACCTTCCCTGTATCCGTTTATCTTCTCAAAAATCAATCCCAGGACAGATCCACTGATACGGTTTTTATTACTTCCCGGGCAGCCATTTCCAAAATCATATGAATTTAAAAAGTCAAACAAATACGCCAATGCATTCCGGTCGCCTTTAAATCTGCTGCCACTTACGTCTTTGAGAATGGTGGACCCTGCGACAGGTATGCTTCTGTCCTCCAGCCGGTTTATAAAAAAATAAGTCTTCTCTATTTCTGCGGGTTTAAAAAGAGGGTCATTCAAACAGGGAACCATCGGAAAAAAATTTTTAATATCTCCGGCTCGATCATCTTGGGCAACTGGAAGTACATCGAAAAACAGGCGGTTAAGTGACTGGTAATTTCTGATTTTCATCGAATTCAGGAATAATACGTTTTCGCTTTTTTCATTGAGTTCAACCAGCCGTCCCTCAAGCAATTTAAGGAATAAAATTCTGTTTAGCCACGTTATCACCAGGTCAAGAGCCGTATTGGACAACCACTCTTCCCGGCTTCCATTATAGGGCGGCAGTTTATCCAGTTTCATTAACTGCTGTATCGTATTTTCCAGGAAGGAGCCCTCTTGCCGTTTATCCTCTTTTTCCCTGGATATTAATTTTTTATTTCCCGCTTTTTTTTCCGATAAACCGAGGATATGGAATAACTCAGTGTAAAAGGTTTTGTTCAATACTTCGGAGGAAGTATATTTTTCAGCGTCCAATAAGAGAATCCTTTTTTAAAGAATGCCTATTTTAACTTTCAACAGTATATATTAACCGATTTCTCACTCACATGCCAACAACCGTCAAAAAAGCAGTCAATAGATATTTCTTAATGTGACGGAAATAGTTATATTTGAAACAGAAATTAAAATCGGGAGGTCATGCAATGAAAATTTCAATTGAAGGTTCAACAAGAATCAAGCTGATTCCGGAATCAGACCACGAAAAGGAAAATCTGGACGCCCTTTGGAAAATACTGATCCGCTGCGACGAGGACAGCAAGGTGCTCTGTCCCATTGGCGAATATCTTCCGTACAAGCAGGACGGCGCCGAATTCACCATCCAGGACCAGGCATGAATTTATTTAAGGGGGATACAGCCCGGTAAAATCGGGAACACCCGCAATATGATTGAATTCTCCCGGTTTATGAGATGTTGTGAACCGCCATTTAAAGGAGCCTTTTCCGGTACCCCGGGAATAGGAATAAACTGCTGTGTATGTGGTTTCGAATTTAAGAGGCCGCCTGGGGATCAACGCTGCAATCTGACCGGCCCGGTGCTCTCCAAAACCCGTAAAACATTCCACTTTACTTCCCACGCCGTCATAGAGTACCAAAACGGATTGAGGTAAAGCCTTATTGGATCTGAAAAATACAGTTACTGGAAATCCGACGGGAAAAACCGCGTCCACAGGCAGGGGGTTGGGGTATTCATTGCTGTTCCATCCTGGCGGCACAGACTTCATGTCCGGATATGGGAAAACGGTAAATTCAGGTCCGTTACCCTTCTCCCTGTAATAATCTATGACACCGCTTGAATCTCCTTCTACCTGAATTCCATAGCCGAAACCGGCTTCGGAAATTTCCGGTTGAAGGACTCCCATCCTGTGAAACACGGTATGCAGAAAACTGTCTGTTATGGAATAGGGGTCTGCCGACTCCGAAATAACCTCTCCTAAATTACTGTTTTCATAACCGGCCTTTCGGGCACGATCCATGGGTGTCGTCCCCACATACAGTTTCTCGTTCGGATCCTCTTCATGACCACTTCCCGGGCAGGCGATAAGGTACCCGGCATGCCAGGCTGAACTCATTTGCAGGGCCTCGTTTACCCGGGATTCGGGCAGGCCGGATTTTATCCTGAAAAAATTGTAGGCATGAAGGAAGGACGCATTGTCATCATCAAGCGGCACATTCTTTTCCAGTGCATCCCGTATCATGAGGGAAAAAAATGCGTTCGGATGCCGCTTTACTATCAAAGCCAGAATATATTTTCCCTTTTGACGTGCCGCCGCATCCGCCGGATGAAAAATGAGGTTGATAAGATTATTTTCTATTTTAACCCGGTTGTCGAAATACTGGAAGGAATATTGCAGTTTCCCTGGCCATTCGAAACTCATATTGCCCTGCCCGTATTGATAACAGGTGCTGTTGTCCGGTTTCCTGAAAATTTTAAGGGATTTCCCGTTTTTGCCCAGGTTATCCGGAAATAATACATACTCGCTCCCATCCATAAACACGGCCTTATAATACCTTTTCTCCAGGTTATTATATAGCTTCACACCATCCAACTTATCCCTGCGAATGGATGTTTTATAATCAGTGATTACTTCCCCGTTATCAGTCCTGTACCGTACGGGGCCGTTTGAAAAGACTTTGTCCACGGGTAGCCCGGCAAAATTCAGTTGAAATGAAAAAAAAGAAATTTCTTGGGAAATGTCCGGATTATACAATTCCCGGTCGTTCTCCGCCGCTGAACTTCGAGTACAAGCAATTATCAGTAAAAACATAAGCAGTATCAATGTAACAACTTTCATAAATAAAAGTTTAATTTATCTTTGCAGGTGAATGCAAACCAATATATGAAGGAAAACATGTACATTAAAAGGCAGCTCACCGATTAAAAACCTTACAAAAACCGTGGTTTTTTGAGGTCCCTTAAAATAAATCCTGATAAAAAAGCATACAGAAAATTTCCCATCCGATGTTCATAGGTCTTCTGGTATTCCTCGTTTCGGGTGTTTTTCTCGGTTTTTTTATCTGCACAGTAACCGGGACAGGATAAAGCCATGGGCTCTACTAATTGACACGTAAAAGCAGAAAAAGTACACTTTTTTCAAAACATGAACCAAATCATGCTAAATGATATTTCAAACCTTCAGGATTCCCATAACAATACTCTTTTCACCTATAAAAATGCAGACTTCTTCAGGAATGACATCCAGTTCAACCGTCCCTTCTTTTCAATAGAAAATCAGGTCATTTCCCCGTTCGACCTTAAGAAATTCATCAATACGGAACGGGTATTTGACATCGGCAGCCGCAAATACATAGGCTCCAAGGACAACCTTCTTCCCTTCCTGGAAAAGGTGATTATAGAGGCCGCAGGCGGTCAAATGGAAAGCTTTTTCGACGGGTTTTCCGGAACCGGCGTTGTCGCGGAGCATTTCAGGCGGTATTCCGGTAAGGTATTGGCCAATGACTGTCTCGTTTCGAATTATACGGTGAACAGGGCTTTCCTCAATTCATCGCGCGATGAGATTGATATGATAAAAACCGCATCCTTGATTGAGGACTTGAACAACCTGGAGCCTGTTGCCGGTTATGCGAGCCGGCATTTCGGGGGAACTTACTTTACAAGGGAAAACGCCGGGCTTATCGATGCCATTCGCGATGCCATTGACAAGCTTGAAGCGAACGGGCAAATTACGGGGCAGGAAAAAACCCTCCTTGTGACAAGCCTTTTATACGCGGCGGACAAGGCGGCCAACACAGCCGGACAGTACGACGCTTACCTGAAAGGCATGGGCAGGGAAAGTTATGAAAACGGCAGGCACAGGATCGATGCCAATGTATACAAAAGAATCCGGCTGAAGCGGCCGTTCATACTGTACGACGGCGGCAACGAGGTGTACCACGGCGACATCAACACCCTGGCCCCCACACTTCAGGTCGAAACGGTTTATCTCGATCCGCCGTATAATAGCCGCCAGTATATAGACAATTACCACGTTCTTGAAAACATAAGCACATGGGAAAAACCGGCCGTCTTCGGCAAGACCCGGAAATTCAACAGGGACGGATTGAAGAGTGCCTATTCGCGCCGGGCAACGGCGGCCGCGGCCCTGAAGGAGCTGGTAACATCCCTTAAATGCAGGCATATTTTTCTAAGCTACAATTCGGAAGGAATAATTTCCGATGACGACATAATCACGATCCTGGAAGGCAGGGGGCGGACGGAAATTTTCGAAAAGGAATACCCGGTATTCGGCAATGGCGCCGGCGTTTCCAGGAAGCGCAATGTCGTTGAACGGGTGTTTTATTGTAAGTGCCGGTAAGGGACCGATCCGTTAGTTTTGATTAAGAGGAACACAGATTTCACAGATTTTTAGGGTGCCCCTCCGGTGAGGATTTCACAGATTATCCGGGCCCACCTCTGTAGATAAAAAAAATTTAACCAGCAACGCTTTTCTTTTTCCTGATAAAAGTCCACAGGATAAAGCCGCACACAACGAGGGAAAAAACGGCGATGACGCCGTACGGGATGAGACCGGTTACGAACCTCTGGAACCTGTCAAGCATGTAAAAAATCGCGTAGCAGAAAAGACCGGTCGCGATGGTCAGGGAACCAAGGACGGTACTGACAACGGTCTGCACGCCCGACAGCCATCCCGTTTTCCTGCAGACAAGAAGCACCATGAGCTGCACCGTCGCCCAGATCATGAGCAGGGGAAGTTCTGATGTGAACAGGCGGTGGAACATGAGGGATGTGACCAGGAGTGTTGCCGTGAAAACAGCCGAGGTAAGGACACAGACATGCCATAAACGCATTCCCCTCCTCTCCAGGTCCGGATATTCAGCCACGACAAATGACCCCATCAGGACGACTCCCCCCAATCCCGATGCCAGGGCTAATAATAAAAAAGCGCTCATGGCCAGGTCCGAGAAATATTCCTGGCGGTACCAGTAGATGGAATAGGCAATGCCGGATAATGTGATGAGGACATGGCCGCTTACAAGGCTGAGCAACTTTTTTTTCATATACCTTCTCCTCCGCTATGCATTTTCCGCACAATCGAACCAGCTGTTAATCCAGGGTGAATTCCTGTCAAAGGGATTTGTCTGAACGGCAAACAGGAAGAAATACGGATAATGCTTTTGCGTGTATTCAATGTATTTGACCCATTGCACGGTTAAATAATTATACGCCCTTTCCAGGTCTTTCTTCGTGTGGGAAAGGTCTTCGTCAGTCATTTCAGCGAGGTTGCGGGCTGCCAGTTCCTCGGTAATATGGAACACGGACATAAGCGATTCGGTGAAAGATTCGTGTTCGAGGAGGTTGGGGTTCTGAAGGAGCCCCAATAAAAATTGCCTTTTTTTTCTGAGGAATTTCTCAAGTTTTTTCAGGTCAACCGCATCGATATCAATATTTCCCTTAACAGCCTTTAATGTTTTAAATATCGAACCGAAATCCACCTGTTTATCACAGTCATCTATTGTCAGCATACTCCGTATTTTGTCGAGATTTTTATTAAACCTTGACATATATTCCAGTAAATCCTTTCCGAATTCACTGAAAAAGGATTCAATGATCATATTGAGTTTTTCAATCCGCTCCTTTTTTTCCCTCCGGCTGATGATATTTTCTATAACAAGACTGACCAGCAGGACCTCGATCGGCAGAAAGGCCACGTCCCCTATAAAATAAATCAAAATGTGGTGTTCATCATGGAAAATCAGGAAGTGAATAAAATATAATCCGGCTGAAATTACCATTAAAACAAGGGCAATAACTATTTTACTTCTCAACGCTTTCATCATTCTAATCCTTGATAATTTTATTATTGCTATAATGATTACTTTACTTTCCCTAATAGTGTTAATAAAAAGAAGATTTGTCAAATCCCCTTTCCCCTTTTTCCCGATCATGGTATTCTCCCGTATGGGCGAAATGTCTGAAGAATCGCCGTTCAAGGGGGAAAAGCAACAATCGAACGACAAGGTCGAACTCTTTGACGGGGATAAAAGCCGGGGATTTTATTCTCAGAAAAACAGGTTGAATGACCTGACGGGCAAGGAATGGATTTACTGGACAAAGTCCGTTATCAACAAACCTTACCCGCCCAATTGCCAGCACGCGCTCCGGTCGAGGCACGGAGGACAGAAGCCACCCGATCTCTGCGCCGACCTGATCCGGATTTTTACCAAGAAAGGGCAGAAGGTGCTGGACCCGTTCATGGGCGTCGGCGGCACCCTGCTCGGGGCGGCGCTGTGCGGCAGGAAAGCGGTCGGCATTGAACTGGCACCTGAATGGATTGATATCTACAGGCAGGTCTGCCGGCTTGAGAACATACCCGGGCAGACCGTGCATAAAGGCGACAGCGGAACAATCCTTGAATCAATGGATGACCTGTTCGATTTTGTACTTACCGATGTGCCCTACTGGAACATGGACAAGCTTTCACATTCAAAGGGAAAATACAAGGCAGTGGGTGAAAAGTCCCGCGAGAATAAAAAATCCAAACTGTCGGCGTTTAACGAAAAAAGCCAGACAAAAGAGGAGTGGCTGAATGAAATGGAGGCCGTTTTTATAAAAGTATTTCCGCGGCTGAAAGCGGGCGGGTATATGGCCGTTTTCATAGGCGAAATGTACAGGAACAAACGGTACCATTTTCTTCCCTATGAACTGGCGGCCATCCTGGAAAAATCAGGATACACCCCGAAAGCCAACCTCGTCTGGTACGATGTTTCCAATTCTCTGCATGTATATGGTTATCTCTATGATTTTATTCCGAGTCTCATCCACCAGAATATTTTAATATTTAAAAAATTATAAAACCGTTTCCCGGTTTTTTTCCATTACTTCCAGAATGGAACGCGATGAGACCTCAATTTCATCCAGGCGTATTAAAAGATCGGATAAAAAATCGGTTACTTTACCGATGTGGTCATTCATGCCGGCATAGGCAGTATGAAATTCCCGGTTCAACTTGATGAATCCGTCCACCCCTTCATTTATCCGGACCAGGAAAGCCGTTATATTGTCTATATTTCGGCGGGTGGATTCGGAGAGTTTCCGTATTTCACCGGCAATGACGGAAAAACCTTTGCCGAATTCACCGGCGTGTGCCGCTTCAATGGAAGCGTTCAGGGCAACCAGATCAACCGTATCGGAAATGTCCTTAATCATTTCAATAAGCTGTTTGGCTTTACCCAGAATTTCAGAAATACCCGCCACTTCTTTCTCCAGACCGACGGCTTTCCTGGCATTGTCCTGTCCACTGATTTTAAGCCGTGTCACTTCATCCCCATGGGTTGTAGCCAGTGAGGAGATAGTCTTAATGTTTGCCACCATGTCTGTCACGAGGTTTTTGGTTTTCACAGCCCGTTTCTCGAGGCTATGCTGGTTTTCATTCAATGCCTTGTACGCCTCATTAAGTTCATGGTTGGTTTCCTCAATTTCCCTTGAATTTCGTTCGACCGTCTTTAAAAGAAGGGCTCCCTGGAGAGAACTTGAAAGCTGAATCCTGAGCATTTCATACAGGGTCCCCTCCCGTCTTGTCGGTTCAAAAAGGGCATACCCGATCTGGTCCTGGTTAAAATACAATGGTTCCACGAGGAGTTCAAACAACCGGTTCCGCTTGAGGAAATCTCCGGGAAGAAAATGATTCGTTGGAAAGGGAAGACCTCCCTCACCTAAATTTTTCCGGCCGTTCTCATCATAAGCCAGCATAAGGCGGGCTCCCTTGAACACATCAGCCGGATCATCATATAGAACAATAAAACAGCTGGTTATTCCCAGGGAAGGCAGCCTGTTTGCCAATATATCGAACAAAGGTGCCAGTTTGAACGTGGTGGCGAGGTCCTGGCTTATGTTAAAAACTTCAAGTCCATTGTGGTCCCGTTCATAGTCATGCTTGGCCGTTTCCCCGGCCATGATATCGCCTATGACGGCGCATCCCTGCTGCATCAGGACTTCCACACGGAGTATTATGACAGGGTCACGTGCCAGGGGAAGGAAATTCTTTTGCAGGACGGAAATAACATCATGACACATATCCGAATCCCCGCCGCCGGAGATAATCCGGCTGAAAATACCGCGTATAGCTGACAGGAATTTATCAGCTGCATTTTCCACGATGGCATCCCGGACCGTATCGACGAGACCTTCTATGCGTGTCCAGTCAAGGTCGGGTATGGGGACGTTTTTAAAATGATTTGTTACCGCATCCCTGATTGTCTGTGCCCGTGAGTTAAAAACGGATTCAAAATGGCGTTCACCCAAACGGCCCGACGTAAAGAAAAAAAGCCCGTGATTCGAAATGGCCTCCCAATTCATGGTCATTCGGGACATTCCCGTTATTATCCGCGATTCACATCCGCAGGATTGGCGGATAACAGGATTGGGTTTTATGAATGTCTGTTCCGATACCCCGCCCCTCCTGATATGCATGACAAGGAGCTCAACGGCTTTTTTCCCGATCTCGTAATGCGGCTGCTGAACCGTGGTGATGGGCGGTATGGCAGCGCGGCTTTCCACGGCATCATCGAAACCGGATATGGCTATATCTTCGGGCACCCTGATGCCCCTGGACTGCAGAATGGTCTGCATACGCAGCGCCATTCCATCCGAAGCGGAAACAAAAGCCTCAACATCCTCCCCGGCCTTCAGCTGCCTTTCCTCCCAATATTTGTCATAAAACGATGAATCCGGTTCCCAAAGGTTGGGATTGGGTACGATCAGATCGGGATTGACTTTGTACCCGAACCTGGCGAGGGTGTCCGTATACGCCTCAAACCGTGCTTGTGCTACATGGGAAAACTCAGGGCCCTTTATAAATCCTATTTTTTTATAATGATGCACCTCGATCATATGCTGAACCATTTCCCTGATTCCCATTGAATCATCAATATGCAGTGACTTGATGCCCTTTACGGGCACTTCCACACTGACTACGGGAAGAGGCAGGAAACTCCGGCAAAAGGCCTTCTGTTCCTCTGCTTTCACAACGGCACCTATTGCTCCGGTGACGATAATAAGACCGTCCAGCTGGTCTTTATTTATTAATTTATAGATGATATTGGCGCTGTAATTGCCCACACCGGGCCTGTTGAGCTCACGCCCAAGGTAGTAGACCATATTGACGTTATTGGCCCTGGCCGCGCTGTTCATCCCCATCCACTGAAGATTATGGATGCTCCATAATACGGGGATGACAACACCGATGGTCAGCCGTTTATCTGTATTTTTAGGGACATTCTTTAGCTGAATTCTGGCTTCAAAAACTTCCTGCATCCATTCGTAATAATAGTAAAACATTCGGAATACTTCAAGCATAAAAGGCATCAATACTCATTTCATTTTCAATGATTACCCTGCGCATTCTTTTACTTGACAATGCGGGGCAAGGCTATGTAAAATCATTAAAAAAAATAAGGCGGTCTGTGTATGAAGTCCAAAGTAGTCTTCGTTCTTCTGTTTTGTCTAATCCCCTTCCT
>JAFGKU010000183.1 GCA_016928415.1 Spirochaetales bacterium | reverse complement strand
GGTTGAATGACAAATTGACCCGGCTGGATTCCCACCAGCTGGAATATATAAAAGGTACGCTTCGTGGCGCACCAAAGCCCGCAAAGACTTTTTCAAGCCATTCATTATATTTTTTGTTTCACTATTTAATATAATCCATTGTATAGATTATGATAAAACAATTATTTTGAATAAGTTATGGGGATAGTCCATAATTTTTTCCATTAATCCAAATTCATATTGCGATAGAACAATCTTTGCGGGCTTTGCGTCTTTGCGAGAAATTTTCCTTACAGAGGTTTACCGATCTTTTTTCCTTCCTTGAAATTCGAACCATTTCGAATTATATTTTGAGATATGAAAATTATAGTATTCGCAATATTGATCCTGGCAGGCCTGTTTTTATTCAGTACCTGTACCACGACACCGAAAGGGGAATGGGTCCTCACTTTCTCCGATGATTTTGACGGCACCGGTTCACCGAGCGGAACCAAATGGGAATCCCTGCAATACAACCGCCGGAACAATGACGCGGGTCCGGACGGGTATTGGATGACGGACGATGCGTACCTTGACGGAAGCGGACATCTGGTCATCAGGTGCCGGGTTATCCCCGACCAGAACGGGGACGGGGATGATCACGATTATTCCACGGGGATGGTGCGGTCCCGCGGCAAATTCGAACAAAAATACGGTAAATTCGAAATACGGTGTCAGATGCCTGAAAGGTCCGGCTGGTGGGTCGCCTTCTGGCTCATGTCCGATACGGTGGGCAATGTGGACGGTTCAGGTCGGGACGGCACGGAAATAGACATCATGGAAGGATTCGGCTGGACGGAAAAAATGGGAAGCGCCCTGCATTGGGACGGGTACGGTGCGGAGCACCAATCCACGGGCCAATCCACCGTTATTCCCGGTCTTCTGGAAGGCTTTCATACGTTTACGCTCGAGTGGTACTCCAGTCAATACGTGTTCTACGTGGATGGAAATGAAACCTGGCGGACCTCGGCCGGCGGCGTGTCACAGGTGCCGGCGTATGTTAAAATTTCGGGTGAATTATCCACGGAAAGCTGGGCAGTGAACGAATACTGGGCCAATCCCCAGGATGATGCGAACTACCCGGATTATTTTATCGTGGACTGGGTCAGGGTTTACACCATGCATTAATTGAGCATTATTCAATAGGCACAACATCCCTGAATGTTCCGGTCGGAAGCGTTGACGGTTTACTGAAGGTGAGTCCGTCCGTAGAACGATAGACCCTGTTTGATGAACCTACGATCAGCCAGATTCCGTACTGATTTACATCACCGCCATACAAGGTCGTCTCTATATAAGTTCCCTGGGCCCAGGTAAGGCCGCTGTCTGAAGAGTTAAACATATATTTCCCGCTCGTCTGGCTGGCCGTGTAATTGTTGACGTTATTCGTGCACACAACGTAAAAATATTCACCGGTGGCATTATAGTATACATTGGTCCAGGTAGTCCCTCCGTCGGTAGACCGGTAGATAATACCCCCGGGTATCATATCGTTATAGCCTGCAGCAACATAGGTGCCATTGGTTTTATTGACGGCAATGTCCTTCAGGAATACATTATTGCCCCCTCCGACAGCACTCGTGATCCATGTTGCTCCCCTGTCGGTTGAATAGGCGAACCCGCCCATATCGCCTATGGCAACAAATCGATTTCTCGTGGGATCGTATTCCACCCTGTTGAATTTATTGGTACTGACATTTACCGAAGTCCAGCTTGCTCCATTGGTCCATGAATACAACAGGTTCCCGTTCATGTCACTGGCCACCCAGTCCGTATTCGTGCCGCCTACGACTGAAAGGAGGTTATTGGCCGTACCCGAAGTAAGAGCAGCCCAGGTTGCCCCCTGGTCGTCGGAACGTATCATGGTTCCGCTGGCACCGACGGCGATCACACGGGTAGACGTCCCGAATTCATGCCCGTACGCTACACCATAAAGGGTTACGGCCACACCACTTGTCGTCGAAATCCAGCTTAAGCCGCCGTCTAAAGTATACGCCGAATACCCTGAATCGCCTACCATAACGAATTTATAAATGAGCGTGGTGGCACTGTTGCTTGTATACATGCTCCTGTTATTTAGCGAGTCACGGGCAAAGACATTCACGTAGTACTGGGTGCCCGCGGTCAGGCCCGTTATTATTATCGGACTTCCGGTCGCACCCCAGTTCGATGCGAGAACCCGGCCTCCGATTCCCTCCAGGTCGGCATCTCCCAGCGTGGTCAGGTTATTGCCCGTTGAGTACAGGACACGGTATTCGACCGGTCCGGAGTACGTATCCGACGCTGCAGCCCAGTTGACCTGGAACGAATCCAAAGTAATATTTGAGATAGTCAGAACGGCATTGGTGATGGACGGTCCCGTAGTATCATACACGATCGTATCTGAACAGGCGGATGACAGGTTGCCGAAATTATCCGTATACCTGACGTAAACCCATTTGGTTCCCTGGACAGATGTCCCGCCGTAGGTGGCGGACGCCAGGTTCCATCCCGTTTTGGACGTGGAGTAGGGCTCGAGCGGACTCCAGGAGCTTCCATTGTTGGAGAATTGCATCTGCGCAACACCGCTGTAGTCATCGGTTGCCGACAGGGTCAAGTCCACCGTCGTTGTTGTGGTTCCCGCATTTCCATTGGCAATGATTATGGATCCGACCGGTGCTGTTCCGTCATAGGTTATCGTGTCGCTCATCACCGATGTGGTATTACCGGCAGGATCCCTGAAAACCGCATATACATCTTTATCCCCTCCTCCGCCGGATCCACCATAGGTGGCGCTTGTCATATCCCAGCCTGTTTTGGTGGAGGCGTACACTTCCCATAAGGACCAGAGGGAATTATTATTTGAAAACCTCATTTCAACATCGGCAAACGCATCTGTTACATCATAGGTCAAATCAGCGAGGTTATTGGTTGTGGTCACCGCACCGCCGTTAATAATGATGGGAGAATTTATAACAGGCGGCGTATCATCAAATATAATATCATCGGTGAGAGGTATCACCGTAAGGGCTACCGTCCTGAACTCGCCGTAAACGGTTTTATTACCGTTTGTTGCAGTCCCTCCATACGTTGCATTGGTTAAATCCCAGCTATACGATGTATTATAAGGCACCCACGATGTCCAATTCGCATTGTCATTTGAAAAGCGCATTTCATCCGTATCGGACAGGTTCATATTCAGGCTTACAGGACCGGTTGTTGAATAAGTCCCATTATTATTAATATTGAAAAGGCCCCCGGGAGTTGACGTATCAAGATAAATGGAATCGGAGGCTGAAATTACATGGTACCCCTCATCACGGAATTCCGCATAAACCGTTTTAAGCCCGTCCCCCGACAACAGGGTCCATGACCTTGAATCGGAATAAGTTTCCCAACCGGTCCAAACATCTCCCTCATTGAGAAAACGCATTTCAAACGCATTGTCGGCACTCATATACAGCGTTACTGAAGTTGTGTTCGTAGGGGGTGCTGACGGACCATTAATATAAAAATCCCCGATGGAAGGTCCTGCGACCTTTTCCTCCACCAAATCGCGTAAAAATCCATTATCACAAGTAAATAACAACACGGTAAAAACCGGTATAATGATTAAAATTACCTTGCTAAATATACTTTTCATAAATTCACCCGGCTAATCTAATAAAATGAGGTCTTCAATATAATATATCACAACAATGTAATTAAATCAATTTGCGAGATAAAGAACGCTCAGCCAGATTTGTTTTGCCGTTTCAAACATGCTTTTAGCGTCAAAATAAAACGCAATCTGGACATAGCCTGAATTCCCGGCCACAAATCCATAAAAAGCATAGACAGTCTTTTTACCGCCATCCCTTTTTTCATCAAGCCTGTATCCGTACCGGTAGAGGTTCTTTTCCTCCTTTTCAACAATGCCGTAAGCGTTTTTCGACTTGATTTTTTTTATATCCGCAAGCAGATTGCGGGGTCTCAGCTCCTTGTCATTATTCCATAAAACCATCCATATCGTGAATCCCGGTTTCCAGAAAACAATACCTTCCTCTTCGGACCGCTGGTTGAATGGTTCGGGCAGGTACAGGAACCATTCATCGCCTATGGTTGTCTTTCCTTCCACCACGGGATAATCGGGATTAAGACCCGGTTCCGCAGCCCCGGGAAGGGAACAAATAATTGCGAAAATAACTGCTAAAAGGACTGTTTTCATGTCAACTCTCCTTATATAGTTACATGACTATCATTAATTTTCTGTAATTCCGTATCAAGCGGGAATAACCGACGATGATTACCAATGGCTATCAAAATCGTTTGTGTTCCATTACCATTCCCTGCCGTTAATTTAAATATGAATCATATGGGGAATTAAATCAACCTTTATTGACACTGCCGGGTTAATGCCATAACTTAAATACATTATGGCAAATTTGAAGAGAAACACACTATACTTTGCACTGGTCCTCGGCTTGCTTTTTGCATGCAGGACTATTGATGAAAAAAAAACCACCGAACAAAATAAAACCAGCAAATCAAACGAACAGCCTGCCTTGACTAAGGGAAATACCATGGAATCTCCCGTTCGCTTAAAAGACAAACCCTTCTGGAGTTTTAAAAATTTGTATTCATATATCATTGGTTATAACGTAAACGGCAGTCCGATTTCCTATTCCAGTTGCATTAAACCCCACGAAAATATCTGTATTTTGCCATTACACAGGCTGTATGGTGTGCATTCCTTAAGCCTGCATGGCGGCGGGAAAAAAGAGATCACCCTTCTCGCCATTGATGAAGATGCCGATCTGGCCTTAATATCAACGGTGAATCCGCATACATTAAAAAAACCGGTTACATTCCCTGAAGCAATCATGATTGAACCGGAGGAGAACCTATATATACCGGGCTGGTCAGGAACACCCTTTATTGCCGTCACATCCATGAAAGGCAATGCGTGGCCGTTTAAAGTCATTAATGAGATGTATGCCTTATGGTATTCGGACCGGGGGGGACTTGCCGGGATGCCCATTGTCAATGAAAAGGGTAGTTACACAGGGATGCTCCATTATATGGTCACCAATGGCCAGGGTAAATTTTCATTTGTTCCCGGAAAAATTATTGATAAACTGTGTAAAATGACTTGGAATACAAAACCGGGCAATCCTTATTCCGGACTAATGCCTGCGGTTGACTCTCTTTTTTCCATGGCAGCCAGCTCCCAATTATATGACGGTAAGGATTCTTTTTCCCGGACAGACCTACTAAAACAGGCAGTGGACCAGGATGAAAAGTTTTTTCCCGGATGGATTGAACTTAGTCGCTATTCACTGGATGAAAATCCTGAGATATCTGTCATGGCGGCTAAGAAAGCCGCACAATTGGCGCCATCCCGAATGCATCTTCCTTATCTGGAATTATTCGAAATAGGCATAAGGCTGTTGCATGAATTCGGTTCCACATCAAACTCTTATCCGCCACTGGAATTGAAGCGTAGATTGTTCAACTATCTTTTTGTAAATCCTCCTTACAAAAAAGCAAGGCTATATAAAGAATACGGGGATTTTGCGTTTAGAAAAGAACAATACGGTGATGCTGTCCGCTGTTATATAAGGGATTTCGATCCGGATGAGGCAAATACCAATTATTGGACCCAATATATGACCGCCGCCTTGAATTCAAAGAATTATTATCTATATACCCAATTATACGGCCAATACAAGGACAGGAGAAACCAAAAAAATCCTTACCAGCAGGCATCTACGGGTCCAAATATAAAGCCCGAATTTTTACCGATTTTATTTATACGGCCGGATCGCCGCGTTGCCGTCACATTCAGATCTTTTCCGCCAAACGCCATTGTAATCGGTCATAATACCCAATTTTACCCGAACCTATTTGACAGTGACAGCAATACATCCCTTAAATACGAAGAAGAGGTCCGTTGTATAGGCATATTAAGCTACATGGACAAAACGGGAGCCTATATTCTGACCCAAAGGGGCTCAAAAGAATACGGATATATTGAAATTTCACAATTGATGTTCATTATTAAAAAAACATCAAAACGACAGTACGGCATAATTAAAAAAATCGATCCGAACTACCGTTACTGGGAATACGAGACGGACCAAAACCGATTCGCATACATAGTTGATGAATTTTGTGTCAGGCAAGGCGAAAAAACCAAGACTTTACAGCTGGTTACTACAGCCTTAAACGCCAATAATGAGGGAGAAGAACGGAGGTGGCTGGTAACGGACGTCTCTTTCAAGGATAAGAACAGGGACGGAATAACAGAAATAGTGTTGCAATGCCAAACCGAATATATCATTCAAAATGCTTTAAGCAAACGCGGCTGTATAATCCTTCCCATTGTGGTTCAAACACGTGTATTGGCCCAATGCGATATATGGATAAATCCGACGACCTTTGAACCCATATTTGTACATATTGAAAAATACAATGCCAGCCATGACAACAACAATTGGGAAATCGTTAGAAGCCGCTTTCTCGATACGGATTTAAACAAATCAATAGACACGATAATTCAAACACACACGCTTATCGAAAACGAACTGTTCCCTTGTGAAAGGAAAAGCGCCGAATGGAAGTGGTCGGATAAACATGGAAAATTCATTCTGAATTAGCCCTCCAATATTTTTCTTTACATAAAACCGGATTGAGGATATAATTCACAGCCAGGAAAGATCCATATGAAAAAAACAATGATCTACTTTATCGTCTTCATTTCCGGGAGTGCCGTTCTTGCCGTGGAACTTCTGGGAACGCGTATTCTCGGTCCGTTTTACGGTGTGACCCTGTTTCTCTGGTCCGCGTTGATCACGGTGACCCTGGCCGCATTGAGTCTCGGCTATTTTATCGGGGGATACCTGGCGGATAAAAGCGCCAAAATGGCGCATATGAACTGGATAATGATCGGCGCCTCGGCCTGGATTCTTGCCATACCCTTTCTGAAAGTTCCCCTTCTCTGGCTGGGCAATTCCATCGGGATACGCGCTTCGGTGCTTATCGCGGCATTGGGCCTCTTCCTGCCACCATTAACATTGCTTGGAATGATAAGCCCGTTTGCCATCCGCGTAAAGACCCAGGCACTCAATGAAGTCGGCCGTTCCGCCGGCAAACTGTACGCCATTTCAACGGTCGGGAGTGTCTTTGCCGCCCTGGTTGTGGGTTTCTTCCTTATCCCGGTAGTCGGCGTTATCCGCCTTACCCTGCTTACGGGTATTTACCTGCTGATAGCCGTGGCCCTGGGAATTATTGCCGGGGAAAAGTCAATCAGGCAGATTGCCGCGGCGGCGGTACTGCTGGTAATCGGCATCATTCTCCTGTTCACTTCAGGCGAAACACCGGACCCGTCCAGGGGACTGGTGTCGGTCCGGGAAAGTAATTACGGTGAAATCCGCGTGGTCGACACGGACGAAGGGGGCCACGGCCTGCGTTACCTTCTTATTGACGGCTGTGAACACAGCGTCGTGGATAAAAGCAGCTTCGAGTCCGTGTGTCCCTATATTGCCGTGCTTGACGTCGTCAGGTATTTATACAAAGAGCCGGGCAGGCTTCTCCTGATCGGCCTGGGCGCCGGCTCCAGCGTAAAAAATTACAGCCGCGAAAACTGGACCGTCGACACGGTGGAAATAGATCCCGTCATCAATGAGGTGGCGCATGAATATTTCGGCCTCAGGGAATCCGAAGGCAGGGTCTACCTTGCCGACGGCCGGCAGTTCCTGCACCGGGGCACGGACCTGTATGATATTATCATGATCGATGCGTTCAGCAGTTCTTCCATACCCTTTCACATGATTACCAGGGAAGCGTTCGGCGAAATGAAGAAACGGATGAAGCCGGACGGAATTCTCGCCGTGAATATCGTGGGCATGAGCCGGGACCGCGAGCTCCTGCCCTCCACCTGTGCCACGTTGAAACGGGTGTTTCCCCGCATAAACATCCTTCCCCTCCCGTCGGAAAACGTGAACGACACGCTTGCCAGCTATATTATCCTTGCTTCGGAAAACGAATTTGAATTACAGCGGGACCTCCCCGAAAATCCCCCCGTATACTCCATGCCGTATTACATGGTCCGTTCGTGGCATAACCGGTATGAGCCGGACACCAAAACAGGCATGGTCATAACGGACGACCTTAATCCGGTAGATATCTGGTCCGAGGCAATCAACCTGGAGGACCGGAAATATCTAAGAAGTGAATTCGGGTTCAGTGGTGTGAACTGGTAAGCGGCCTGGTTCCCGTTCAACTGGTCAAGGATTTCCCTGATTCTCCCGGCATATCCCGTATCTTTTAAAAATGTCCTGTTGCGCAGACCGACCACGGCGGTCCAGGTAAAATGCATGGAAACATAAGGCCCGTCACTCGGTTTGAAGACGCCCCAGCTTCCATCCTCGTTTTGTATCTTCAGCAAGAACCCGGTCCCCTTCCGGATCATCGGATCGTTTCCCTCGGTGTAGCCAAAACTGCGGAACACGTCAATGAACTCCCCTACCAGCTCCAGGTCCTGCTTTTGCAGAACATAATCAAAATTTTTACGTATGTAATTATACACCCAGGGAATCTCGTTTTCATCCAGCCTGAGCTGCCCGTAATTATTAAACACATAACAGATGTGCGTTGCCAGGTAGGCATGCTCCAGCGCCTTTGTCCTTCCGAAATAGCTTTCATCCTCGCCGAAGGAGTACATCTCCCTGGTTTTCAAAAACCGGAGGATGTCAACCAGGCCCAGTTTCAGCTTAAACCTGCCGGGAGTTTCACTATTGGCTTTTTCAACCGCGTACGCATCCATCAACACATTAAAAAGGTCCGCTTCGGGCAGCGCGTGCAGGTCAGAAAGGGACACACCGTAGAAATCTTCATCCGTTTTGAATGTACGGAACAGGCTGTCCACTTTTTCCACGACAGGGGTGATATCTATTTCAGGATCAATAAGTCTGCGGTCCGCCGTGTATTCAAGCATGTCGATATAGAGCTGATGGTCGGACAGGGGGTCTTTGACCGAAAGAAAAAAATCCTTGAGCTTGCCGGCATATTTCCCGGCCGCCTTCATGCCGAATTCTTTTATCCGCTTATTGGCGGCCGTTGCGGCGAATTCCCGGAATATGCGGAACGTATTGAGTTTCTCCGTCATGCCCAGCATGTTTTCGGGGTTATCGAAGAATTCATCAAGCCACTTGAGTCCCTGGAGGACCGCTTCATCACGGCAGGCGGCCAGTTCTTCTACCGAAAGCGCGGAGTAATTTATCTCGCCGGGAAGTTTCTTCTGGCAGCATGATAATAACGGGATTAATGAAAGGGTAGCGATTAAACAGAATAGATGGATAAAATAACGGTTTATTCTTCTCAAAAAAAGTCCTTTATTTATATAAATTTATGATTCATTCCATGGTCTTTGTCAAGTTATCGCCGTGTTTTTAAGGAAATGTACAACATTGCAAAATATTCCCCGCCTTGACCAAATAATCCCCAGCCGTTAATATACCTGGCATGGAAACTACATACGCACATTTGGAAATTGAAAAGAAATGGCAGGATTTCTGGGAGAAAAACAAGACGTTCAGGGTAATGGAAGACCCGTCCATACCTAAAGACAAGAGGCTCTACGTCCTGGACATGTTTCCCTACCCGTCTTCAGCCGGCCTGCATGTCGGCCATCCCGAAGGGTACACGGCCACGGACATCTACAGCCGGTTTAAATCGATGAACGGTTTTCACGTGCTTCATCCCATGGGGTTTGACTCGTTCGGGCTTCCCGCGGAAAACTATGCCATCAAAACGGGAACACACCCGAGAATTTCAACGGAAGACAATATCGGTAAATTTGAAGTTCAGATAAAAAAATTCGGCTTCTGCTATGACTGGGACCGCCAGGTTTCAACCCATACGCCGGAATACTATAAATGGACCCAGTGGATCTTCCTGAAATGCTGGGAAAAGGGCCTTGCGTACGAAGCGGAAGTGCCCATCAACTGGTGCCCGTCCTGCCTTACCGGCATTGCCAACGAAGAAGTGGTTGACGGCAAATGCGAACGGTGCAAAACCCAGGTGGAACGGCGGCAGCTGCGCCAATGGTGCATGAAGATAACGGCCTATGCCGACAGGCTGTTAAAAGACCTGGACAAGCTGGACTGGTCGGAAGCGCTCAAGCTGATGCAGCGCAACTGGATTGGCCGGAGTGAAGGGGCCAATGTCACGTTCAAGCTGGCCGAAGGCGGCGGTGAAATCGAGGTGTACACAACGCGGCCGGACACCCTGTTCGGAGCCACCTACATGGTCCTGGCTCCCGAACATCCGCTTGTTGCAAAAATAACCACCCCGGACTGCAGGGCGGAGGTGGACAAGTACGTGAACCAGGCCAGGTATAAAAGCGACCTGGAACGGACAGATCTCGCCAAGGTGAAAACCGGCGTGTTTACCGGCGCGTATGCCATAAACCCGGTTAACGACGTTAAAATACCTGTCTGGATTTCAGACTACATCCTCATCTCGTACGGCACGGGCGCCATCATGGCCGTTCCCGGCCACGACGAGAGGGACTTCGAGTTTGCCAAAAAATTCGGCCTGGACATCATCCAGGTCGTATCAAAGGATGGGACCTTCCACGAGCTTTCCGAGGCGTATGTTGAGAACGGCGTTGCCGTCAACTCGGGCCAGTTCGACGGTCTTTCAACCCCCGATTTCAAGAAGAAAATAACGGATTGGCTTGAAAAAAGGGGCCAGGGGAAAAAAGCAATCAATTACAAGCTGAGGGACTGGGTCTTTTCCAGGCAGCGGTACTGGGGGGAACCCATTCCCATCGTGCACTGCGACAAATGCGGTCATGTGGCCGTGCCTTATGACCAGCTTCCCCTGACTCTCCCCGAGGTTGAATCGTACAAGCCGACAGGAACGGGTGAATCGCCTCTTGCCTCCATAACGGACTGGATAAACACGACCTGCCCCAAATGCGGGGGCAAGGCAAAACGCGAAACAAACACAATGCCCCAATGGGCCGGCTCGTGCTGGTATTACCTGCGCTACCTGGACCCGAAAAACGGCAGGGAACTGGCGGCCAGGGACAAGATCGACTACTGGATGCCGGTCAACCTTTACGTGGGGGGGGCGGAACATGCGGTTTTACACCTGTTATACGCCCGTTTCTGGCACAAGGTACTTTACGACATCGGTGTGGTGAATACGGACGAACCGTTCATGCGTCTTGTAAACCAGGGAATGCTCCTGGGCGAGGACAACCAGAAAATGTCCAAATCCCTGGGGAACGTAATCAATCCGGATGACATCATCCGGGAACACGGTGCCGACACGATGCGGATTTACGAGATGTTCATGGGTCCGCTGGAGGCGTCCAAGCCGTGGTCATCCCGCAGTATTGTAGGTGTCAGGCGGCTGCTTGAAAGGCTCGTTAAAATTTCCGACAAGCCCGCAACGAAAGAAAAACCGCCGGAGGAGCTGGTCAAGCTCTGCCACAAGACGATCAAGAAGGTAACGAACGATACGGAAACCCTCAATTTCAATACGGCCATAGCGCAGATGATGATTTACAGCAATGAACTGGCAAAGGAAGAACAGAGGTACCCTGAACTCTGGGAACCGCTCATCCTGCTGATGACCCCGTACGCGCCCCACCTGGCCGAAGAGCTTTGGGAAAGAGCGGGAAAGGAACCGTCCGTTGCCAAACAGAAATGGCCGGCCTATGATGACGCATTGACGCAGGATGCGACGGTACAGTTCGTGTTCCAGGTTAACGGCAAGGTACGCGACAAACTGGAACTGCCCGTCGGCCTTTCCAGGGACGAGGTTAAGGAAAAGGCCATGGCCTCCGAGAAGATACAGAAATGGATATCCGGCAAGGAAATCAGGCAGGTCATCGTTGTGCCGGACAAACTCATCAACATCGTTGTTAAAGGTTAAGACAGGGTTTTAAAACCCATATCTCATCAATAAAAGTTATTTTCAAAGCGACCGGATAAAACCGGCCGCTTTTTGTGTTCCCTTTAGCTTTAAAAAGTTTCCGCTTTCGAGGTGATGATTGGCAAGTATGATTTTAGTGGAAAATTTACGGAAAACATTCAAGGTACGCGAGAAAACAGGGGGTAAAACCGGGTTTTCCCTTAAAAGGAAAACCCGGAAGGTACACGCCCTGGACGGCGTTTCCTTTTCCATTAATAAAGGGGAACTGGTGGGATACATCGGTCCCAATGGTGCGGGGAAATCCACGACGGTAAAAATCCTTTCGGGAATTCTCGTTCCGGATTCCGGTACCTGCGTGGTGGACGGACTGGTGCCGTGGAAAAAACGGATTGCCCATGTAAGGAAAATCGGCGTTGTCTTTGGACAGAGGACACAGCTTTTCTGGGACCTGCCGGTAATCGACACGTTCGATCTTCTTGGGGAAATATACCGCCTTGATAAAATGGAATACAAAAGGACAAAAGACAGGTTGATTGCCGCCTTCGGTATCGAGAAGCTGCTTCCCGTACCCGTCCGCCAGCTTTCCCTCGGCCAGAGGATGAAATGCGAACTGGCCTGCTCCCTTGTCCATGAACCGTCCATCCTCTTTCTCGACGAACCGACCATCGGCCTGGACGCGGTCAGCAAACTGACAGTACGCGACCTCATCAGGAAAACGAACAGGGAATCCGGAACGACGGTAATCCTGACCACCCACGACCTGGACGACATAGAGGCCCTCTGCCCGAGAATCCTCATCATCCAGGAAGGCCGCATTCTCTTTGACGGAGCCATCGAAAACCTGCGCCGGAAAATTTCAGGGGAACGGCGTCTCATCATCGATTTGAAAGATTCAAAAGACAGGATCACGGATTCTTTTGTCACCGTTATCGAGCAGAACGGGCCGAGGGTACACCTTTCCTTTGATCCCGCGAAAATTCACCCGGCCGACCTTATCAAGCGTATCATAGAAAACCATCCCGTGATGGACATATTCGTGGAAAACCCGCCCATAGAGGAGATAATAGCCCGGTTTTATGCGACCTTATAAAGCGCTTCTATTGGTTAAAGTAAAGAGCCTCTTTCAGTACAGGACAGCCGCCGTGGCCGGTTTCTTTACGCAGACTTTCTTCGGCATCATCCGGCTCATGATACTCATCAGCTTCTTCGGTGCCACAAGGCAATCCATCCCATTGAGCCTTGCCCAGACCGTCAATTATATCTGGCTCGGCCAAATCCTGTTCACCATCCTGCCTTTCAGGATCGATCCGGAAATTGCCACAATGATCAGGAACGGGAACGTGGCCTACGAACTGGTACGTCCCTTGAACCTGTTCGCGTACTGGTATGTGAAGGCCGTGGCATTGCGTTCCATTCCGATTGTTCTCCGCGCCGTTCCCATGATCATCATGGCGGCCTTTCTCCTGCCCCTCCTGGGACGGCCGGACTGGGCTTTGCAGCCCCCTCCCACATTGGCGGCGGGTATTGGTATGGGTTTTTCCCTGATTTTCGCCATCCTTGTTTCGGCCGGCATCACCGTGTTCGCATCGCTCCTGCTCCTGCTGTTTATATCCCAGGATGGTGTCGTGAGCTTTCTCTACGTCCTTGTCTGGGGCCTGACCGGCATCCTCGTGCCCCTGCCCTTTTTCCCTGACGTATTGAAAAATATGTTTTACTTTCTCCCGTTCCGCGGCGTCATGGATGTGCCGTGCCAGATCTATTCGGGCAGCATTCATGGTACGTCCATCATCTATGAAATCGGGCTGCAGGCCTTCTGGGTCGTGTTCCTGGTTATAACGGGAACCTTATTGGCCAAGGCACTCACCAAACGGGTAACGGCCCAGGGGGGATAGATGATATCAGGATTAAGATGCTATTGGAAATACCTGAAAATTTCCCTGAAGGGCCAGATGGAATACAGGGGTTCCTTTATCCTCCAGATGATCGGCCACTTTTTCCTGACCCTCCTCGATTTCCTGGGAATCTGGGTCCTCTTCAACCAGTTTGGAAAACTTAAGGACTGGGGACTGGAGGAAGTGGCCCTGCTGTACGGCACCATCACGATAGCGTTTGCGATAAGCGACACACTTTCCAGGGGGTTGGATTACTGCGCCGAATACGTCCGCACAGGAGAATTCGACCGTTTCCTGATCCGTCCCCGCAGTCTTCTCCTCCAGATTATCGGGGTGGAGTTTACGCTGCGCCGGTTCGGCAGGCTTTTCCAGGGTTTGTTCGTGCTTGCCTGGGCCCTCATCACCCTCAACATCCACTGGTCCCTGCCCAAGGTACTGCTCATGTTTTTTTCCATCGGCGGCGGTACCTGCCTGTTTGTCGGCCTCTGGATTATGCAGGCCACCATCTCCTTCTGGACAGTCCAGGGGCTGGAAGTGGTCAACATCACAACTTACGGCGGCGTGGAAACGGCCCAGTACCCCATGTCGATCTATGAAAAATGGTTCCAGAATTTCTTCATATTCATCATCCCGCTGGCCTGCGTCAATTTCTTTCCCATGCTCGAAATCCTGGAAAGACCCGACCCCCTCGCTTTTCCGGCCTGGATGCACTGGGTTTCTCCTGCGGCGGGGATTCTTTTTTTGATTGCCAGTATTTTCCTTTTCAGGTTTGGTGTCAGGCATTACCGGTCCACGGGGAGTTGAAATGCCCTTATATAAAAAAACGCCCCTTAAATAAAGGGGCGTTTTTTTCTTGATATATCCTCCAAAGACTTCTTTATATAACAGGGCTGCCCGGGTAAAAACCCGGACAGCCGTTATTACTTTTATTCGTCTATAAATTCCTCTATCAATTTTACATCGTCCAAAATTATTTGAGCAGTTCCAGCGAGGCCGAAATTAAATTCGATGCGTGCCGTTTCATCCTTATCAGCATCCATGGGATAATCAAATACAAACGTCTGCATTACCGTGGTCAATGAAACAGGAGGAAAACTAGTATAAGACATATACGGATCCTGACTCATCCCGACACTGACATTCATTTCCCGTGGTGCAGTCGCCCTGGCATCGACCTGCAGCCGGTAATACTTTCCTGTTCCATTTAACCATCATACTGGTTCAGCTGTATGGACCAGGGATTCCAATCGCCTGTTTCAGTATCATCAATATATACCTGGAGTTCCCCGTTGACGGAACCGGCCTGTGCTTCCGTTTCAAGGTAAAGACTCCAGCTCTGGGTGCCTTTGCCGAATGTCCCGTTTTTAACGAGGTTGCCTTCAACTTCCGTATCCGGCGCGGGCGGGTTCACAGACGTGTTCACCTGGGCGCCCTTTACGTTCCAGATTTTGACATTGTCATAATAAAGAATTTTATAGTCTTCCACGGAAATGTCCGGATTGCAGTCTCCTGCCACAAGCCCGTCGGTGAGGCCGATTATCAGGCCGTCGGCAAAATTCTTCTTCAATGTAGGATCGATATACCGGGTAAAATAAAAATAGTAGGTATGCCAGCCGTCCGTGTTGAACTTTTTGTCCGCTTTCCAGTTGGTCGGCTTGCCGTTCGGGACACCGAAAAACGGCGTGTCATTCACGATAACATCGCTGTACAGCCCGCCGCTATTTGTATTTAGCTACCATTGCCGAACTGTTTACTGCATCGGGTACGGGGTTGGGCACTATTCCCATATATTCCCCTTACGCTTCCTCCGTATCAAAGTCGAGTGTTTTGTTTTCCGCATCATCGAGAACCTGGTATAATTTCAGATTCGGTTTTACGAATACGCGCATTTTCCCTTCTTTTCTGAAATTCCTGGCTGTAATAATCGCGTCCGTATAGTTAGCCTGGTCAAACCGGACCAGTCAGACCATAAATACCCGAAATGAATGCCCATATTGTGGTAATTAGGGCTTGATCCGGCGCACTCGAGGATATCGATTTCACCTGCAAGTGACCAGAATGCCGGCCACATGACGTCGACCGCAGGTGCCTTGATTATAGTTATACTTCCGCCTAGTTAAATTAGTTTTGTAATTGGCAAAAAAAGTAATTAATTTTACCCGGGTAATATTGACAAAATAATATTACCCGGGTAAAATTAGGGTTATGAAAACGATAACCAATTTTACGGCTTTCGCCGGACACAGCCTGATAGCATCAGGAGACCTAAGGACGATCTTAACCCTGACCAAAAAATACCTTGACTCCGGTCAAAACGAGCCAATTCTCATTTTTAACGATGAAACAGGACGGCAGCATGATTTCAATATGCAGGGCACGCTCCAGGAAGTGCTTGACCGGGCAATGGACCAGCCCCAGAAGGGGCCGGGAAGGCCCAAACTGGGAGTCATTAATAAAGAAGTATCCCTGCTTCCCAGGCATTGGGAATGGCTTAACAGGCAGCAGCATAGAGCTTCCGGAACCATCCGGCGCCTTGTCGAGGCAGCGCAAAAAGAGGGAAAAGGAAACCGGGCTAAAGCACTCCTGGAAGCTGCCGGAAATTTCATGTGGGCCATGACAGGAAATTTTAAAGGTTTTGAAGAGGCATCCAGGGCCCTGTACGCCCGGAAATGGGAAAAACTGGAGGAAATTATTTCCAGCTGGCCCGCGGATGTCAAAAACCATCTACTTGGGATGATTCAAAAGGTAAAGGACTCGGATAAACCGGCGGACAAACACCATATCGAAATATTTTCCGGAAATAAGAGAAAAGACTCACCCGCTTACAGCAACCCATGGGAATTGAGCGCATCGGACCTGGCCCTGGAGATTACCAAGGGAAAACTTACTGCATTGGCCGTTATGGATGCGCACCTGAACCGGATCCGGCAGGTAAATAAAAGGCTCAATGCCGTCACCACGCTTTTCGACGAAGAGGCCAGGAACGCGGCAAAGGAATTGGACCTGAGAATAGCGAAAGGGGAAAAACCCGGTCCCCTTGCCGGCATCCCGTTCACCGTGAAGGAAAATATGGATGTCGCTGGCTACCCGACGACCCACGGCGTTCCCGCTTTTAAACAGGTTGTTCCGCCTGCCGATGCTCCTATAGTCAAGAAACTGCGCGATGCGGGCGCCATACCGATAGGCCACACGAACCTGCCGGACCTCTCCCTCAGGTTCCATACGAACAGCCAGTTATACGGACCGACACTCAATCCATGGGACCCCGGCTTGACACCCGGGGGCTCCAGCGGCGGCGAAGGTGCCGCCATTGCCACGGGAATGTCGGCTTTCGGATTGGGCAACGATGCCGGCGGTTCCATTCGATTGCCCGCCCTGTTCAACGGCATTACGGGATTGAAACCGGGTTACGGCCGGCTGCCGAGCGACCGGAGCATCGGTCCGAGGGACACGATGCTGGCCTCGCAGATCATTCCCGTTGACGGGATCCTGGCCCGGTCCGTCAAGGACCTTTTTCTCATATTCTCCCTTCTCGCAGGACCGGACCCGCGCGACCCACGCGCCGTACCTTCCCCCGTCATAGGGCAGGCACCAATTAAGCCCATTCGTGTTGCCGTTGCAAAAGATCCAGGCAACAAGGGCGTGCATCCGGATTCGGTACAGTCAATCAAACGGGCGGCGGGAGTGCTGGCGGAACAGGGGTATATTATTGAAGAAATCGATCTGCCGAATATAAACGAAATTGTCGGCGGGTACGGGAACATGGTCATGACGGAATTCAGTCTCATCTGGCCGGCATTCAAGCGTTTTCTTTCCGAAGACGGCCAAAAGTACCTTGAACTGGCCATGGCGGCAAACAAACCCGTCGGACTGGAAGAATACCTGCAAGCGACAATGAGGCGGCAGGGATTCCAGAGGGAATGGTCACTATTTTTTGAAAAGTATCCCATTGTGATCGGCCCGGTTTTCACCGAACCCATTGTACCGCCGGATTTTGATATCCGGGGTCCCGAAGAATACGCCCATATAGCCAATGCAATGCGCTTATGCACGGCAACGAGTTTCATAGGCGTACCGGCTGTTTCCGTACCCACGGGAATCGTCAACGGGAGCCCCCGGGGAGTACAGGTGATTGCATCATTTTACCGGGAAGATCTTTGTCTGGAAGCCGCCGCATTGATTGAGGAAAAACTGGGTATTTTCACTCCCATAGATCCGGCGGAACCTGTTACTTGACGACGAGTACTTTCCTTACCTCTTCGATGCCGGGTGCGACGATTTTTATGAAGTAAATACCCCTGGCCACAACCCGTCCGCCGCGGTTCCGGCCGTCCCAGTCCACCTGGTACCGGCCTGCAGCCTGCACACCGCTGTACAGGACGTCGACGATATCCCCGTTGAGTGAAAACACCTGGATGGTGACGCGGCCGGAGGAGCCTGTCTCGTACATAAGCGTTGTCACTTCCGAGGCGTTCGGATTGATGACATTGTTGATTATGGTAACACCGGCAAACTGGGGTGTAATATCCGCGATATTGAATGAATACGGCATTACCACCCTCGGATCATTGGGATCCGGGGCGCGGAGGCAATACGCTCCCGTGTATTCAAAAATGAATTCCACGACATCGCCGGTTACGTATTCGGTTTCCGATAGGGTGAAATTTCTCAACTGGGTAGTGGCGCCGTCCGTCTGCGGGGTTGCCAGGGTATAAGCCTGGTTGAGCAGGCCCGGTATTGTCACAGGCAACCAGTACCCGTTCGGTTTATACAACGAAGGTACATTCGCATCATAATGAATCGTCAACGGATTGGGCCATGGTCCCGCCGTATCGATTCTCACTTCAAGATCAATATCATAGTCCATTAATTTATCCGTGCCGTCGAACCGTGTCATGGCGCCTGTATACAACGGGCCCACACCGGTGTGAATACCATCCGTCGCCCAAACGGGAAGGATGACATTGAGATAAAGGGCTGACACGGGATGCACCGTGGTTGCCATGGGCAGATCAGCCGCGTCGTATACGGCATTCAAATTCGCCGCAATGGTTCCGGTTACGATATCCTGGGCGGTAAGGGCCGCGCCGACCGTGAAAAATGCCGACCTAATGCCGTTCCCGCTCCATACAACCGGCGAGATTCCCGAGATCGGGTACGTGAAATCCCCGGCTACTATCTGGTTATGGGAGGCATCGGTATACACGTACTCGGTGAATTCCACGTAGAACCGTGTACCGCCTGACGCCGCCAGGGTCACGCCGATTAACGGCGCAGCGGCATCCGCGGTATTTACGCCCACCGTATCGGGATCCAGGCCGTATACATTGTCATCGCTCCTCAAATTACCGCCGTCCACCACGGTAACCAGGGGAGTGGCGCCCGTGTCAAACGTGGAGCCTTCCACCAGGTTGATATAGAACACGGTATCATTATTGCCTCCACCCGTATCATAGGAAGATACCGTGTACCCGTTAACAGTGATTGACAGGGGTGCTGTAAAGACGTCATTCAAGGCCTGGAGCGTCGTGATCCTGATCTGGTCTATGAAGCCGTCATTGTCGGTATCAAGCGTCTCCCGTGACAGGATGGTTATGCCTGCCGGTACTAAAGTTATGGAGCCCGTCGTCTGGCCGGCACCCATCGCATTACCCACGGCATCAAAAATGGAATTCCCGTCAAAAGGAGTGATTTCGATTGTTTCAAGACCGTTAACCGTTCCTGTAACGTTCAGGTGGACACGGATGATACTTTCACCTCCGGATAACGGACCGTTCGTATTATCGGTAAGGCTTTGAATGGTACAACCTGTCGCCGTACCGCCATTCGCCAGGAACGTTAACGTGAAATCACCTATAACAAGTGCACCGGAGCCGGGGTTGGTATAAGCGCCTTCATTCAATTGAACATCAACATAGGCATTGCCGGCACCGAGCGTGTAGCCGGTTATGGTCGGTGCTGTCCTGTCAAACGTTACACTTGATGCATCCGTCGTAGCCGTAACTGTTGTCCCGGGGTTGCTGGCCGTATCGGTAAAATCAATGGAGAACGCTACCACGCCTTCAGGATCCGTCCCCGTCATCGTGTAGCTCGCCGTGTAGTTAAGTCCGCCCGTGTTCACCACCGTGGCCGCCTGTCCCGCTATCGTGGCCGTGGGATTG
>JAFGKU010000182.1 GCA_016928415.1 Spirochaetales bacterium | reverse complement strand
TGCTTGCTTATTTATCTCACCGACTGAATAAAATGGTCCTCACCCAAACGAAACTCATGCAAGAAAAGGAGGAAACTCGGCAAAAATTCCTTATTAACCTGAAAGAAGTGTCACGGGCCATTTTTGAATCGAACAAAACGGTCTATGATAACATTGAAAAATTGAATAGCAACCTCGCTGTCATGATCAATTCGAGCGCTAAAATCCAGGCGCAGTCAGAAGATGAGTACAACACAACCAGCAAAACTACAGGTACGATTGATGAAATGGTGACAAGTATAGAAATTGTATCCTCTTTTATTAAGGACCAGTCAAAGCATGTGATCGATTCTGTGGCAGCTATTGAGGAAATGGGTGCCTCTATAAATACCATTACTGAAACTTCCAAGAGTGCGAATGAAATATCGGGAAACCTGTTTAAAGCAGCTAATGAAGGCCAGGAGATTATGGAAAATGTCGTGATTGCCATCAAGGACGCTGAAGCGGCAGGCAGGGAAATCGGGGAAATTGTAGAAATAATTTCCTCCATTTCCGAATCGACAAATTTACTGGCCATGAATGCGGCCATCGAGGCAGCCCATGCCCAGGAGGCTGGAAAAGGTTTTACCGTTGTAGCGGATGAAATCCGGAAGCTGTCTGAAACTTCCAAGGAAAATGCCAATAAAATTATCAGTATTTTAGAGGCGATTACGATAAAAATAGGGGAAATAGTACAGCTTGCGATGAAGTCGAATCAAAGCCTGCAGAGTATTCTGCTTGATGCGCAGAAAACCCGCGATGTAAACAATAAAATCTTAACGGCAATGGAAGAGGAAACAGACACGGTAGGGAGTGTCATGACTTCCATGCAGACCCTGAATGATTTAACCAGCCAGATAAAGGAATCAAGTGATTTATTGGCCAGCGGAAGCAGGGAAATTAATGATGCACTGAATGTCATGCGGGATAAATCCCAGGAAGTTAAAAAAGTGACAGGGGATCAGGTTGAAAACTGTTCACAAATACACGATATTGTCGAAGAACTCAATTCCGTATTAATGACCAATAAAAAAATAACAAAAACCCTGGAAGAGTTAATAACACAATAAGCTGCATATTTTAAGGAGCCATATGATAGACCCGCATGTCCATTTCAGGGACTGGAACCAGAAGCATAAAGAAACGGTGAAACACGGATTACAGACGGCTTTGAGTGCCGGCCTGGATGGTGTTTTTGAAATGCCGAATACCGATCCGCCTATCATTACGCTGGATGCGGTTAAAAAGCGAATGGCTTTATCCGAAAAACTGGGCTTGCCGGTTTTTCACGGTATATACGGCGGATTAACGAAGAATAGAGATCAGGTCCGGGAGATTATTGAGGCTTATCATGATTTTTTTCCCCGAGTGGTGGGATTGAAATTGTATGCAGGGGAAACAACGGGTAATCTGGCCATTACTGAAAAAGATGATCAGGAAGAGGTCATTCGGATTTTAAAGGACTTGGGGTACGAAGGAGTACTTGCTGTCCATTGCGAGGATGTCCATCGTTTTCACCCCCGACTATGGAATGAAAACAAACCGTATACCCATGCCTTGAGCCGTCCTCCTGAAAGCGAGGTGGAAGGCGTCCGTACCATTCTGAATATCGGAGTTGATACGGGATTTCGAGGAACCCTGCACATTTGTCATGTTTCTGTTCCGGAAACGGTTGAACTGGTTAACAGGTTCAGGGTCAATTCAGACCTGAAAGTAAGCTGTGGTGTTACACCGCATCATCTCTTATTACAGGCTTCTTTGATGAAAGGGCCTCAGGGATATTTATATAAGGTGAACCCCCCCCTTCGTGAAAAAAAGCAGGCAGATCGCCTTTTTTCACTTCTTTTTGATGGTAAAATAGACTGGATTGAATCGGACCACGCCCCGCATACACTTTCTGAAAAAAAGAGGGCATCCGGCTTACCTGTGATTCCTATTTATCCGTTTCTGTGTACGTTATTGAAGCGAAAAGGAATGTCCGACGATATTTTGGAAGAATTGACACATAATGCCGTAGAAAGGGTTTTTCAGATTACCATACCGAAAAAAAATAAACCCCTAACCGGAGACTTTTTCAAGGATTACGGGTACAATCCCTTTATATACCTGACAGAAAAGGAATAACCATGTCGGTTATAAAGGATCGAGTTAAAAGCCTTCGCAGCCTGATGGATAAAGAGGGTATACATGCTTATTTTATTCCATCCACCGATGAACATCAGAACGAATACTGTCCTTCCCGCTTTAGACGCCGTGAATGGATAAGCGGCTTTTCCGGTTCATCCGGAGACGTGGTTATAACGCGGAATAATGCCGGACTCTGGACAGACAGCCGGTATTATCTACAGGCGGAAATGCAGCTGGAAAATACCGGTATCGATTTACATAAAATCGGGGAATCGGGAGTCCTGCCCGTTCATGAATGGCTGGCAGCTGAATTGACCAGAGGTATGAAGCTGGGCCTGGATGGAAAACTCATAAGTCACCATGATTACTTGAAATTTAAGGCATCATTCAAAAAAGTTGGTATCAGGTTCAAGTTTATAAGAAAAAACCTGGTTGATGTTTTATGGAAAGACAGGCCGGCTTTACAAAAGCATCCCGTGGAAATACTGCCTCTGGAATATTCAGGAGAGTCATTTGAAGACAAGTTATCCCGGTTAAGAGGTAAAATGGAAGCCAGTAAATGCAGCGTCCATGTATTGGCGACACTTGATTCGATTGCCTGGCTTTTCAATATCAGGAGCCGTGATATTGAATTCAATCCCCTGTCCCTTGCCTATGCCGTGATCACTGAAAGTGAAGCGAAGCTTTATATTGCTTCACATAAAATCACGGATATGTTAAAAAATTATTTTCACGGACTTGTTACCCTTCATGATTATAAAAATTTTTACAGGGATCTATCAATTATCGGGAAGCAGAATTTGAAGGTTTGGGTAGACCCGGAAAAAACGAATTACACGATGGTCAGGACAATCAGTACCAAATCGGATTGTTATTTTGCCGGCAGTGCTGTTGATGCTTTCAAATCGATCAAAAACCGGGTTGAGATTGAAGGTATCAAAAGCGCGCACGAGAGGGATGGTGCAGCCATGGTCAGGTTTTTATGCTGGCTTGACCATAACAGTTCCCGGATGCTGATAACGGAAAAAAGCGCGACGGATAAGCTTCTGGAATTCAGAAGTGAAAATGCTTTGTTTCAAGGGCTTAGTTTTCAGACAATATCAGCGTTCGGCAGTCACGGTGCTATTGTTCATTATTCGCCTGAAGTAGATGAGGATAAGGTTCTTTCAAGTGGGGGCTTGTATCTGGTGGACTCTGGCGCCCAATATACAGACGGCACGACGGACATTACCCGTACCGTAGCCATAGGAGTACCGTCTGATGAAGCACGGAGGATCTATACCCTGGTTTTAAAGGGTCATATTCACCTTGCTACAACTGTTTTTCCCAGGGGAACTAAATGCCTGCAGCTGGATGCTTTTGCCAGGAGATACCTCTGGCAGGCAGGGATGGATTACAGGCATGGTACGGGTCACGGCGTTGGATGTTATCTGAATGTGCATGAAATACCTCCCAGTATAAGCCCCTTGATGAGAAGCTTTGTGAACCTGGAGGAAGGCATGGTTTTATCCATAGAACCCGGCTGTTATTTCAGGGGGAAAATGGGGATACGTATTGAAAACCTTTATTATATCCAGAGAAAACAGGTTCCTTCCGAAGCAGGTGAGAATTTTTATGAATTTAAAAATTTGACCTGCTGTCCTTTTGACCGGAACCTTATAGATGCAAACCTGCTCACCGAAAAAGAAAAGATTTTCATTAATAATTACCATTTATGGGTTTTCGATACATTGTCGCCTATTTTAAAACCGGATGCTATTTATTGGCTCATGGATATGACTCAACCGATATAATTTAAATAATCATTGCATTTCATAGAGTTTCAGGTATTCATATATTTCTTTGAATGTCTTATCCATTCGTTTTGTAATTATTTTACCAATAGCCATTCGTATGGGGGGAATGAACATTAAAAAACCCAGTGAATCGGTTATAAGTCCGGGTGATATGAGTAACAGACCTCCAATAAGGACTCCCGCCAAATTAATAAACTCTTTATCGGGGTAAATGCCGTCTTTTATTTTACGTTTCAATACGGAAATGGTTTTGTTCAGTTCAAAAAGGGCAATTAATACACCAAAAAAGCCTGTTGCGGCGGCCAGGCCCAGCATGAAATAAACCCCGAAAAAATCGCCCAGGTACATGAGTAAAAAAATTTCAATGAGCGGTATCAGGGTGTATAAAAGGAAAAGAAGCAGTATTTTGGCCAGTGTTTCTTTTTTTAACAGGCTGATAAAAATACTTGTCTGTATCATATATGGCCATGATAGTATCATTGTTTGAAATCACGTGCAAGAGCGGCATTGAATTGTTGCCGGTACGCTGGTATTTAATCTTGAATTAAGCCTCAATCTTTTGTATCCTATACCCTGTCATCGATGCCTGTTAGGCAATCCAAAAAGTGAAAATAATCCTTGGAAGTGAGTGATGGTGCGAGTTTTATTCATAGATGATGACAGGGAGATCCAAAAAAGGATCAATATCGCCTTATCCGATGATTTTGATTTCAGTTCCGCTTTTTCAGGGCGGGAGGGAATTGAAAAAGCGGTTGACCTTGACCCTGATGTGGTCCTGTTGGACATACATCTACCTGACATGGACGGGTTTGGTGTCCTGTCGAAATTAATGTCTTTACCTGCACCGCCGCCGGTTGTCATGCTTACCGTTGTAGCCGACGTTGAGATGATTGTTAAAGCGATCAAAATGGGCGCCATGGATTATATTGTCAAACCCTTTACTCTCGATTACCTGAAGCACCGGATTATGACCGCCGTGGAGCATGCCCCCGTTCGAATAAAAACGGGAATGAATGACCCTGTCCTGGGTCAGCTTGTGGGTGTGAGTCCCCAAATTGAGCAGATCCGGGATTTAATCCGTTGTGCCGCACCGTATGATATTCGCATACTTATTTATGGTGAGAGCGGAACGGGTAAGGAGATAGTGGCTCAGCTTATACATAAGCTTTCAGCCAGAAATTCGGGACCGTTTAAATCCGTGAACTGCGCCGCCTTTCCCCCGACTTTGATTGAGAGTGAATTATTCGGAAGCACAAAGGGCGCCTTTACCGATGCCAGGGATAAACCCGGTATTTTTGAAGCGGCTGATGCCGGCACATTGTTTCTGGATGAAATTGCGGAACTTTCCCTGGAGGCCCAGGCAAAACTGCTTCGGGTAACGGAGACCAGCCAGATTTCAAGGGTCGGTAGTACGGCTACCATCAAGGTGGATGCCAGGCTGATCGCCGCCACAAACAAGGATTTAAGAAAAGAAATTGACAGGGGAAATTTCAGGGATGATCTCCTTTACCGGATCGAAGGCTACCAGATAAGGATTCCCCCTTTAAGGGAACGGAAAGAAGATATTCCCATTCTTTCCCTCCATTTCCTGAGCCAGTTTGGCAAGGAGAATTTTGCCTTGTCCACCGAGGCCTTGGATAAACTGAGGGCCCATTCATGGCCGGGTAATGTAAGGGAGCTGAAAAATGTCATGGAACGGGCTTTAATCTCCGGCAGGAAAGAGATTATAATGCCGGAGGACATTATCTTTTATTCATGAGGCGTAAAATGGCGAAACTCTGGCAAAAAAACTATGAATTGAATGAACTGGTTGAAGAGTTCACGGTTGGAGATGATTTTCTTTTAGACAGGCACCTGGTTGTTTCTGATTGTGTGGCTTCCATTGCCCATGCTGTCATGCTTGAATCCATTGGCTTACTGAAGAAATCCGAACTCCAGGGGCTGGTGAAAGAATTAAAAAATATTATTAAACTGGCAGAAAAGGGACAATTTGTCATTGAGAAAAAAGATGAGGATTGTCATACGGCCATCGAAAATCATTTGACGCAGGTTCTTGGGGAAGCGGGGAAGAAAATACATACGGGAAGGTCAAGAAATGACCAGGTGCTTGCCGCTCTCAGGCTTTATTCCCGCGATTTTATGCTTCATTTCCAGAAGAATGTCCTGAATCTGATTGAGAGTTTGATTGTCTTTGCCAAAACGAATAAAAATATTCCCATGCCCGGAAGGACGCATATGCAGGTTGCCATGCCTTCCTCCCTGGGGCTTTGGGCCGGGGCGTTTGCGGAGCAGCTTTTAGATGACCTGCATCTTGTCCAGGCGGTGTATGATATCAATAACCAGTCACCGCTCGGCTCTGCCGCCAGTTATGGTGTTCCGCTTCCCTTGAACAGGGAACTGGTATCAGACCTGCTTGCTTTTAAAAAGGTCCAGAATAATGTCCTGTATGTTCAGAACAGCCGGGGGAAAATGGAATCCATGATTCTGGATTCCCTGGAACAGGTATTGCTTACGGTAAGTAAATTGAATTGCGATATATTTTTATACTCTTTACCCGAGTTCGGTTACTTCTGCCTTCCCGACGAGTTGTGCACGGGGAGCAGCATTATGCCCCAGAAGAAAAATCCGGACGGGATTGAGCTTTTACGGGCAAAAGTGTCAAGCGTGGCAGGATACGCGGCCCAGGTAAAAAATATTGTCAGAAACCTTCCTTCAGGATATAACCGTGATTCCCAGGAAACAAAAGCACCGTTTATAAAAGCATTAGTGCCTGCCATTCAATGTGTGCAGATAGCTGAATTGACGATGGAAAAGCTAAAAGTAAACGAGACGGTTTTACTTGATAGTTTCCCTCCCGAGATTTTCGCAACACAGGAGGCATTGGATCTGGTAAAATCAGGAATGCCGTTCAGGGATGCCTATAAAAAAGTCACTGAAAACCTGGATAATTTAAAGAAGTATGACCCGGTAGAATCGATTAAAGCCGTTCCGTATTCAGGATCTGCCGGGAACCTGAAACTTGAGCTGGCGGAAAACAAAAAGAGTGACTGGGAAAAAGCAGTAGGTGCAAATCGCGAGGAAATTGAGAAAAAACTGGCGCAATTAACGGGATTCGAAGTAAGGTTGTTTATTTAGTATATTATTCAGTCTTTAATTCATCGGGCATAAAATCAATCCTGTTCAGATAACAGCCAACACGTTCTTCCGGATAAATATCGAAGCGGGAAATGGCTGCATTGTTTAAGCTGAACCAAAGCCGGGGGTGTGCATTACAATTAAGTATCTCCATTACCAGGCAATTGTAGAATCCACCGTGTGTGATGCAGGCCACCCGGTTGTCTGTTGTACCATGCTTAGCAATAAGAAATTGCATTACTCTCCGGGCTCTCAATGGTCTTTGTTCCATAGGTTCAAAAGGCCTGTTCCACCATCCGTCCTGGTTGAGGTTATCAGGCAGGATAAGAGAGGGAAAATACTTTTGGAAATAGGTCATTGATTTACCCATCTGGCCGATATACTCCCCGGTTTTTTCATTTTTAAGAAATATGCCTCCTTCTTCATGAAGATCTTCCAGGGCTACAAGCGGGAGATTGATACGCTCGGCAATATGCTGTCCGGTTTTAATGGAACGTATCATCAGGCTTGTATAGAGATGGGTAAAATGGAATCCGTTTACATTGTGAACATCGTATTGAATGTGTGCCTGGGCAGGAACCTGGTCAGTCTTTTGCAGGAACCTGGCAAGGGTATCAGCCTGCTTTTTACCCGTATCCGTCAAATCAGGATCATCATGGCGGTTTTTGGATGAGCCTGTTTCTATAAGAATATGGTTATTTACAGATTGTCCGTGCCTGATCAGGTATAGCTGCATTGATTTATTATGGAATTCTTAACGTAATTCCTTAAAAAGTGCAAGACCTGTCGATTGTTGTTTTGGATTGTATGCTTTTCATCTTTTTTACCTGAGTTGTTGACTAGATGCCCCATCCTTACATACATTATTGGCATGGATATGAAGAGTTTATTGCGTCGCCCCTTTAGATATGCTTACTGGAATGTAACAATTATTTTGATAGTCGCGAATGTTATAGCATTTCTATCAACCTTAATGATGCAGTCAAATGATAATATGTTTGGTAATTTCATGTATTATCTGGTATTGAACCCTCGAAATGTTGTCGAGCAGGGATTTATATGGCAGCTTGTCACTTATATGTTTTTACACGGGGGATACATGCATCTATTATTCAATATGTTCGCCTTGTTCATGTTCGGTATCCAGCTTGAGAAAGCCATGGGCAGCAAGGAATTTCTGCTTTTTTATCTCGTTATGGGGATTTTAAGCGGTTTATCCGCTTTCATTGTCAGTTATGACGGCTATATGCTGGGAGCATCCGGCGCCATTTATGGCGTATTACTGGCCTTTGCCGTGTTGTTTCCCAATACGAGGATTCTTCTCTTTTTTGTCATTCCGATGAAGGCTCCCTTAGCAGTCCTCATTTTTGCCATTGCTGCCATTGTACTTCAACTTACCAATACAATGCCGGGTGTTGCCCATTTTGCCCATTTGGCCGGACTTATTTTCGGGGCTATTTATTTTATCATCAGATTTGGTATAAATCCGATCAAGGTTTTTATCGATAATATAAGGCGAAGGTAACTGTTCTTACAGTTAACAATAAGGATGCCCAGACCTAAAACGCTTTGTATTATTTTATTGCTCATTTTTTTCGTCTCCCTGCCGCTGGCAGCACAATTCAAGTATCTGAAACTGGATGTTTATTGTGAGCTGGAACCGTTCGTGAATATTGAAAACGGTGAATATCCCCTCTCAAAGGAAACGGCTGTGAACAGGATTCTGGAGGAGGCCCGGGTCTTCGTTTCCGCAATGATCTACGGGTATAAATTCGTCTATACACCTGCTGATTCGGTACGTAAAGTGGATGATTATTTTACTCTTACTCCCATATCCGAGATAAAATGGGGCGATAAAAACCTGACTGTATTGGAAACATATACGAAAAACAAACGGCTCTATGCGACTGTCAAATACGAATTAAGGGATTTTCAGGCGGACAGGATCTCTGCCTGGCAGAGTACCGGTCTGCCTGAAATCGGCGGTATTGGCAAAGGAGACCTTTTTAAAGGGTACAAACAGAAGTTTGCGGCTTTTGAACAGGCTATCAAGGAATCGATCAGAAACCATCTGCGGGAAGCGGTATTCAATAAACCAAGGGAAATCCGCGGTGAAGTTTATATTACCGATTGTCCGAAAACCATCATTAAAGCAGGAAACTATATTACGAAAGTGACCTTGAAATTAAAAGTTGCTTCATTAATACCGTATAAAATATATTAATTCATATTTTTTAACCTTGAAAAATCAATATTGCTGAATTAGCATTAAAACTGTACTCAAAATTCGTTTAATTTGGAAGGGAGATTTCAAAATGTGGTATATTTTATCCATAGCCTTGATTCTTTTAGGAATCGGTCTGATTATAGCCAGAAAATTCCAGAGTGATAAATTATTTGAAATAAAAGCAACCCAGACATTTTTGGTAAAGGACTTGATCCAGGAAGCCAATGATGTGAAGGAAGGATTGGGGGAAGCCGGTTCATTTAACAAGCTTGCGGAAGTGAAAGGCCGTGTAGTCTGTGATAATCCGGTCACTTCGGAATTGGCCCAGGTAAAATGTGTGTACTATACCATGCAAATTACGCGAAAGTGGGAAGAAACCTATTGGGATACGGATCCCAATGGCAACCAGGTGCAGAGGACGCGGGAAGGTACGGATACGGTTGCCCATAATTCAAGGGGAGTACCGTTTTATGTTGAGGATTCTACGGGGAAGATAAAAATAGACCCTTCCGGCGCTGAAATGATTACGGAGAAGGCGTTTTCCCGGTTTCAACCGGGCGAACTTTCAGGTCCATCCATACAAATTGGCGGCTTTACACTCAACCTGGGTTCCATCAGTCTCGGCTCGGGCCGGAGGACCATTGGTTACGAATACGAAGAGTCGATCATTCCCTTGAACCGCGACATTTATGTTTTAGGGGAAGCGGTAGATACGAATAATGATTTGCGGCTTCTTAAGCCTTCGGAAAAGGGTAAAAAATTCATTATAAGTGTTAAAAGTGAAGAAGATCTCATGCGTGGTATTCAGGGAGCCATCACCGGATTATTGATTGCCGGACTGATCAGCGGCATCGGGGGCGTTGTATTGCTCGTTCTCAGAATTTTAGGAATCATACAGGAATAACTTTTTATAAACAGGATAAATCGCGGCTTATGTAACTGACCGTTATATAAGCCGTTTTTTTTGCATTTTCAGCCGGCTTTCTCATTTATTGTTGATATTGCATAATTCTCATTTGGTATTATAATAAAATGAGAGATGGGAAAATTACCTCAGAAAATTTATGAACCCGGCGAACTGGACAGGGTAAGGAAAAATATAGGAAAAATATCCCGTGAAGAAGCCAAAAAGATGGCCAACCTTCTTGGCGGTGAAGTGGGTCTTGAGAAAGAGAGGAGCGCGTCGGAGAAAAAAAAGCAGAGCAGCCGGCAGCGGGCCCTTCAGGAGTTGGAAAAAAAGGAACAGGAAAAAAAACGGTATGCCAAAATTATCCTGAAGGAGAAAAAGAAACAGGAGGAGCTTAAAAGGCAGAAGAAAAAACGGGATAAACTGGCTGCTAAAGCGAAGAAAAAAGAAAAACCGGATTTCGTCAATCGTGTAAAAGTGGATTTTCTTTGTAATAACAAGGAATTCAGGATGAAGGGAGTGGAAGATGTTATTGCCGCCCTTTTCTCCGGTTTCCTCAATATTCCGGATGTTATTAATCAAAAATTCATAAAAAAAGCCAATGAAAATTATTATGATGCCCTGAAAGATTTCATCACAGCCGTAAAAATCCTCTATACTAAATCCAAACCGGATATTTATAAGGAAATATCGAAAAAGGAGTTTCATGCAAGAATTTTAACCGTCATCAAGAAATGGGATATTGACGGTATTGGAATAGAAACCGGGAAACTGAAGAAATTGATTCGTAAACAGCCGGTCAAACGGTATGAGCCGCTTGTCAGGAAAATTTATACGCCCCTCATTGTCTTTTCCAATCTGGACCCGGATACCCATATACGGGATGCCGTCAAATGGGCTTATTCCGTCAATTATGAACTTGCCGGAGACAACCAGCTGTTGAAAGAAAGGTTGACCAGAATATTCCATGAAGCCGATAAAAATATATTTGGTGTGTTTGAAAAAATGAAAAGACTGTTTTATCCGTTGTTGATGAAGCTGATGGAAAGCCCTTTTTGTTCCTATGAAAATTTTTTCATTCAGCAAATGCCGCAAATCATTTCATTTTTAAAGATCAATCCCAAGGAAATTTTTGTCATTGAAGCGCCGGCGGCCAAGCCGAAAGTAGAACCGGAAAACAAGAAAAAAGAACAGGTGAAAAAGGAAGATGAAGTTGAGGAAGATCAATTAGATGAATTAACACCCGTCAAACAGGTGAAAGAGGAAAAGGAAGACGAGGAAGAAAAAGAAAAGAAAAAGGCCCAGAAATTAGAGGCGCAGTTTTTCGGTGATGAGTTAAAAAAGGGAATAAAATTTCTGGAAATGCTTTTTCCCCATTCCGGGTTCACCAAGGTGGATAAATATCCTGATTTTTATGCCTATTTTCAACCCATCTTCGGTTTTCCTTCCGGATTCGAACTTGTCGCAAGGTATGACCCGCTTCATCAACTGATCATGCTCCTTGCTATACTAAACGATATGCTCTACGGCTTCAGGCATATAAAATTCGGTTTTCTGAGAACCGGCAGGCTCGAACCGCAGACCGTTCAACAGCAGGTGGATGACATCCTTCAATCCTGGCCGTTTTTTATAGACGAAATCATTTCTAAAACATATATTTCCCGGCTGCAGGATTACTGCAGGGAGATTGAAAAGGATACGAATTTCAAGAAATCGGAAATCGCCAGGAAAATGGTGAATGAAATGTATTCCATCAAGAGAATGTATTTTTTTCCCTATCTCAGTTCAAAACATTCCATACAGCTTCCGGGCGTGGGTCGAAAAAAAGTTCCCCGCCTGTTCAATACCGTTGTGGAATTTAAAAGGGTTTTACTGGGAATTGTCAGGGAACTAAAGGGATTACTGAAGACGCGAGAGTCAAAGGGAATCAAGAATATAAAGGATTTAAAATCGGAGAGCGTGTTGAATCCCTGGGACAAGTTTATTTACGATTTGGAAAATCCCGTATCCCGCCGGCTTAACAAAGTATTGGTGAATAAGCAGATAGATAGCCAGGGAAAAACCAGGATGATCGACAAACGCAATAATGCCAACCTGATATTTTATACATTTTCCCTGCTTTGTATGCTGGATGCTTTTTTAAACAACCGGAACAGTCATTTTTACAGGACACCCACAGACCAAATTTTCAGGAGTGTTGATGACAGGGGAGAGATGCCGCAATATTCACTGAAGTTTGTGGATGGCAGGAATGATGTAAAAAATGAAGCCGATACAGCAACCGACGGAATGCCGTCGACGAAAATTGATACGGAAGGGTTGTTAAGGAAATTTTTTCAGGAGGATGCGATTCTTCCACAGCTTAAAAAAGTGATTAGTGAACATTCCGGAATGAACCAGGCATTTACCTGTATGTATGTGCGAACCGGGGGGATAGCCGAAAGTGAAACCGGCCTGATAGGGTTGGGATACGTTGTTCATTACATACTTGAGAATGTAAAACAAATGCCGTATATTCCCATCAGGTATGAGGACAATACCCTGCTTCTCATTCTCCCTAAATCAACACTTAATACCGCCTTCAATATGGGAACAAAGGTTAATTCCCAGGTAATTAAAAAAAGTAAAGTGAGTCTTTTTCTGGGTATGTTTCAGTACCAGAATAAGTGGGGTCCTGAAAAATGCCGGATTATATTATCTAAATTGATTGAAGCAATTAAAAAACAGACACGCTCGCAAATTATTTATCTCGATCATGCCAATGGTGTCTTTAAAAGCAGGAAACTTACCAGGTAAAAATTGGGCCTCGTGCGAAGGTGAAACACCCCGCACAAGACCCAACAGAAGAACATTTTAATGAAGAAGGAAAAATTTATTTCTCTCCATTAAAAAGGCTTGTTATTGGCAAAGGTCCAGCCTTTGGAGCCGTCCCAGTTGATGGACCAGGTCATGAGACCCTTGATTGAACTGACCTGGTTATAGGCTGTTCTGACGTCAGCAGGAGACATGTATCCGCCCCCGGCGCCCAGCTGTGCCGGTAAACCGACAACGATCTTGCTTGCCGGGATGGTGATGGTCGGACCGCCGCCCGCAACTGTAAAGCCGTTTATCATGCAGAGCGTCTGCTGCACAAAACCTTCAATTGTACCGGCTTGATAGGCGACACCGCCGGCACCGTACATACTGCCGTTATAGTACTGCATCTGGAGCCAGCTTAATCGGCCATTATCCAGGTATCTCTTGATGATTGGGAGGTAGGCCCCCCATGGACCGCCATACGCGATTTGTCCGCCGGTAACATACGCTGTCTCCGGCGCCATGGTTAACATGAAATTGGAAGGCATTTGGGCCAGAATGCCGTCGATGATACGGATCAAATTGCTTTGAGATGTGGAAAGGGACGTAAAGGATGTTCCAGCCACCAGACCAGTCTCTAAATCTATGTCCACACCATCCAGATTGTTGTTTTTCAGGATGGGTACAATTGTCGAAATAAACCTGTCGGCAACAGCGGTTGTATTCAGGTCGATGCCGGCTGCAGCTCCACCGATGGAGATAAGAACCCGTTTCCCGGATGCTTTGAACGCACAGATTTCCGCCGGTGTCGGTACTTTTACGTTAACATCCATTCCGTTTTCCCAAATAGCTGTTCCATCCGAAAGAATGACGGGGAATGCCATACAGACGACATTATAAGCCGAATTGATTTCACTTAACGGTATCCAGCCCATTCCCGGATGAACTCCCGATCCGTCCCAGCTTTCCCAGTACCCGACCAATACTTTGCCGGAGGGCGCTGATTGGACTCCACATGTGGCGCTGCCATTGGGGGTAGGGGTTGGCGTCCGGGTCGGTGTCGCAGTGGCCTGGGCCGTGGTCGGGGTTGCCGTGGACTGTTGTGCCTGTGTCGGAGTCGGGGTCGATGTATTGACAGAGCCGCTTGTTACGCTGAACCAGTTGATATTGAATCCGGCTGTCGTAGCTGAGAGCCTTATGACATGATTACCCGAAGAAAGGGATACATTGGGACCAGTGACGGTAGTCCATGTCTGCCAGCCGCCTGTTACGGGGATTGTCGTTGTACCCAGTGTTGCCCCGTCAAAAAGAAAACTTAAGCCACCGGTTGTACTCAATGCCGCAACCCTGTATTGAACCGAATATGTCGCCGTAGACGCCACGGTCACATTGTATTCCATCCAGTCTCCGGCCTCGATCCAGCCTACATTTGTTCCGCCGCCCGTATCGGTAGTGGTTTCAGTCTGGATGCCTGACATGCTGTCATAATCCTCAGCCTGTATGGTACCGGGGATGGGCCGATAGCTTACGCCTGAAGTGGGCGTAGGAATAGGTGTATTCGTCTGCGTTGCCGCTGTTGGAATAGGTGTATTTGTCTGGGTGGCCGCTGTCGAAGCAGGTGTAGGTGTTGATGTGGAAGTTGTTCTTCTTCTGGCGGTAACATTAACAGAAACAAGTAAAATCAGGAATAGACAAATTAAAAGGCTTTTCCAGTTTACTATTTTTTTCATGCTTTTCTCCTTAATTTTTTAAATTAAATTTTATTATATTTTATTAGCTCCTGGGCTTTAATTTAAATTTTAAAAATCACCTCCTTTTTCATGGTATTGGGCGTTTTATATATAAAAAGATTGAGATAAGTAGAGAATTAGTCATATACGCCCTATATTAGTTGGTTGGGCTTTAAAATCAACCAACCCATTAATATCATATACAATTATAACATGGAAAACAAGTATGGGATTGGATAAATTTAATATTTTTAATTTTGAATATTAACCTTTTGTTAATTATAATTTTACAATAGAGGTAAAAGAATATGATATACAGACAAAACCCGGTTCATTTATTAAACTCCTTTATTTACAAGGATTGGGATTTTATCAATCATACCAGGAAATATATAACGGATATCATCACCACCATATTTAAAGACCGTCAATACGCGGAAAACGTGGCTAATGCCACCCATGAACTCATTGAAAACGCATATAAATATTCACCTAAACACAGTGATTTCAATATCAATATCCAGGAAATTGGCAATGCCGTCATACTTCAGGTAAAAAATTATCCCATTGGCAATATTGATGAAGTATATACCTTGATTAAAAGCGAACTTAAGAAAGTCTACAGCATAGCGGACCCCAAAGAAGCGTACAAAATGAAAATCCTCGAATCATTAAAGGATGATAAACACAGCCGGCTCGGTTTTATCAAGATTCGAATGGAAACAGGCGCAAAAATAAAAGTGGATAAAACTGATGACGGTCTGATTGTTATCTCCGCAAATTTCCCGCGTGACCATAAAATATCAGCCATAAAAACCGACATGTAATAGTATTGAAGCATGATCATTTATTGAATTAAAATGTGAGATGCTTGCAGAAAAAAGGACTGACGACATTGGCAATAAATTCCTTTGTCATAGTATGTCCTTGTGAGAAACCCCTTATACCGCAGTGGATGTCGTATTGTCGAAGCAATTGCATTGTATATTTACAGCCAGTTGGAATCCATGTATCGGGATCATTCACCGCATAGGCTATTTCGAGAGTGCCCAACGGGATATTCAGGGTTTTATAATCTTCGAGTTTCATTCTGAAATTCCCGAAACCGTTTTCCCATTTGAGTATGATCTGAGTGTCTTCTTCCGATCCGTCAAAAACGGGAATATCTGCAAAAGGACTGGGCTTGTTTAAGTTAGGGGCAAAAGCGGCTCCATACGCATTTTTATAATTATCGGTCCAGGTTGGCATGGCATTTTTCAGACCATCCTTGTCGAATAAAACGGGACAGAGAGCGTAGATTGCCTGGTAAACGTCAGGGTGTTTTAGTCCCAGATTCAATGCTCCGGATCCGCCCATGGAAAAACCAAAAAGACCCCTGCCACTCTTATTTTTGATAACCCTGTACTTATTCTCTATTAATGAGACTGTTTCCTTTACGACAAAATCTTCCCAATTACCCATGGCAGAAGAGTTGGCGTAAAAGGATCCCCCCAGTTTGTTCGAGCCCGTCACCCCGACCACAATAAACTCATGGTTGTCATTAAGTTGAACGGCATCATCAAATGATAATTTATAATGGTCGTATAGCTGTCCCGGGTCTTCACCGAATTCGGGCAGATAATAAATAACGGGGTATGTTTTTCCCGTTGTGAAGTATGATTGCGGTAGAAACACATTGAGTGTTACACGGGGATTTTCCTCTACCTTACCCATATTTATACTTTCGGAATTAACGACCAGGATTTCATAACGCTCGTTTTGCTTGATTTCATCCTTTATGGTGATGCCGGGTTGGCAGGCTATGAGAAGTAAAATGGGCGATATTATTATCGAAAAGAAAATAAAGCGATTTTGTGAATTGCTCACCATTGTTTACCCTTTGATATTATTTCAATATTATAACTAATTTTACTGCCGGTGTCCAGTTTTGATTGATTTTTAATTCCTTATTGGAATAAAGCTGGTTTTCAATGTAGCCAGATTTTCTATATAGGTAATACCTTCCTTTAATAATTCAAGACTTTTAAAAAGCCTCATGTCCAGTACAAGACTTCGTTTATAGTTAAAATTACTCAGCAGGATAATAAAGGACAGGAAAGGATTCCTGTTGATGACCAATGTCCTTAAAAAGCGTCGGAAAATTTTTGGGAAAGAATAAAACGACCTGAAACATTGCTTCATTTCCATGAACAAATCGTCCCAGGAAAGATGCATATAATTGGCTACCGGTAAAGCCAAAGTAAAATATTTCCAGTCTTCCGGCATGTTTTTAGGCACGATGCGGTTTTCGGATTCGAATTTTTCCCATAACTTCGTTCCCGGTAAAGGGGTTAAAAACATGAGATTTAAAGCGTCGATTCCATATTCAATGCCGGCATTGGCAATAGCGGTGCCGATTCCCTTCTTATCCGAATCCAATCCCATAATAAAGGACCCCAGTACCAGTATTCCCTTTTTTTGAATTTTCCTGATTGCCTTTTGGATTACCTGCTTTTGACGAATATTGAATTTTTTCTTCACCTCGAGCAATCCTTCTGTATGGGGTGATTCAAAACCAATGAATATCCCAAACAAACCCGCTTTAGCAGCCAGATCAAGTAGCTCTTCATCATCCGCCATATTCAGTGTCACTTGCGCCAGAAATTTCTTTTTTATTTTTGAATCGATTATTGCCTGTAAAAGATGTTTAGTCCTTGCATAATGCTTTTTGCTCGTACCGATCAGGTTGTCGTCTACAATAAGCACGAATTTTTCTTTAATGCTGCCAAGTTCACGAACAACAGAATTTATGGGACGGTGCCTGTATTTGTTCCCGTTAAAGGCGGAAACACTGCAGAAACTGCAATTCAGCGGGCACCCGCGTGTCGTTTGTATAGACCCGAATAAATATCCTTTTGATAAAAGGTGATGGGGGATATCAGGTATTTTTTCCAGGGGAACCATTTCACCCGAATAGGCGCTTTTCAGACGATGATGTATAAAATCTTCAAGGACATCCTTCCACACAATTTCCGCCTCACCCACCACAACTGAGTCCACCCAATTCAGGGCTTCTTCGGGTTTCATGGAGGCATGAATACCTCCCATCACAACCTTTATGCCCATCCGCCTATATATGGAAGCGATTTTATATGCTCTGGGAGCTTGTGATGTGAACGCCGTTATACCGACAATATCGGGTTTTTTGATTTGGTCGTAATCGGGAGTGCCAAGATTTTCATCAATGATTTTAATTTCCCATTCGTCAGGCGTCAGTCCGGCCAAAACAAGCAGACCAAGCGGCTTCCAGATCCGGATGCTGTTGGCAAAGCCTTCTTTTGTATTCACTAATGACGTCATTGTATTTCTGGGATTAATTAAATATATAAGCATAACTACCTGCCTGATCGACTTTTTATTAAAACACGTCTACTCCTTTAATTGTAGCAAATAATGAATAAATATTCACTAACTACTCACAGTTTATTTGAATAAATATGGTTATAACAAAGAATTGTATATAATTTTTTTTACTGGTTTAGCTTAAGGAAAAATTCATTTTTATAATGCTTGCAGTATAAGAAATTGTATGTTATTATCTAAAAGAGGGCTAAGTGTTTTTAGGATAAAACTGTAAACGTTTACTTTATAAATGTTTGCGTTTTCATTTTCTTGGAATACTTACCCTAAAATCACCGGTATTTATTGGTGATTACGTTTTGGGGGTTAAAATATGTTCATCTCTGGTTTTAGTTAATTTCAATACAATCAATTTCTCTTTTTGGCCTTAATGGTCGGTTAAAACGTTTATTTATTCTCAATCTATACAAAGGGTATGGGGGTATCTTCATGGTTGGAAAATAAAACGCTAAACCGAATGCCTTTAAATATAAAAAAAAGGAGTTAAAAATGAAAAATTTATTAAAGCCAATTTTAATAGGTTTGATCATTCTCTGCTGTGTAAGTTTTACATTTGCAGACATTATCACCCTTCGGTCAATGGCCAATAACCTTTATGTCTGTGCGGAAAATGCAGGAGCCGGTTCATTGATTGCCAACAGAAGTGCTGCCCAGGGCTGGGAGCAATTCAACAGGGTCAATAATTCGGACGGCACTATTTCTTTGATTTCACAGGCAAATGAAAGGTACGTCTGTGCCGAAAATGGGGGAGGATCACCGTTGATAGCCAACAGAACGGCTGTCGGTACTTGGGAAAAATTCAGGCAGATAAACAACGGTGACGGCACCATCTCCTTACTCGCCATGGCGAATAACATGTATGTTTGTGCTGACAATGCCGGTTCAAACGCCCTGATAGCCAATAGAACAGCAATCGGGACCTGGGAAAAATTCGCGGTTAACAGCTCCGGCGGCGGTGGCGGCTCGAATCCCACACCAACACCAACACCCAACTCAGGTGGTGGCGGCGGTGGTATTGTTTGGAGTGATGAATTTAACGGCTCCGGACTTCCGGGCTGGAATTTCGATACAGGAGCCAGCGGCTGGGGAAATAACGAACTGCAAAACTATACGACAAGTACGGCCAACTGTAATCAGTCCGGCGGATACCTCTATATTACCGCTTTAAGAAGCGGCAACGGGTACACTTCGGCAAGGATTAAAAGCAGATTCTCACGAACTTACGGGAGGATTGAAGGAAGGATGAGAATACCGATGGGTCAGGGCCTCTGGCCTGCCTTCTGGAGCCTGGGTACTTCCGGCGGCACATGGCCTCTGTGCGGTGAAATCGACATAATGGAACATATCAACAACAACGGATCCATTGCGGGAACTATACACTGGGATTCAGGCGGACACGTCTCCTACGGAGGCTCGGTCGGCTGTAATCCGGCAAACTGGAATACGTATTCAATTGTCTGGAATTCGTCCTCGATAACATGGTATCTGAATGGAAGCCAGTACTGGCAGGCGAATATTGCCAACAACGTCAACAGTACTGAAGAGTTCCACAGGCCGTTCTTCCTCATTCTCAACCTGGCCGTAGGCGGCAACTGGCCCGGTTCTCCCAATTCATCAACCACATTCCCCGCTCAATTTGTTATCGATTATGTGAGGTGGTATCAATAATGAGATTCTATTGTTACATTTTACCCTTCTAATCTGTGACCCCCTGATGTAACAGGTAACGGCCCGGCCAGCAAGCCGGGCCTTTTTTATTTCGGGACTGGGAGAATCAGTGGGATGATGACTGTAAAAATACTTGAGGAATGGATTTAAAAGAATTACGCTTAATTTATGGGTAAAATGGAGGGATAAATGACTACCAAAGATATTCTTAAAAAAACAGACATATTTGCCAGCCTGGATGAGGACGATCTTTCCCTGATAGAAGAGCGGTTCATTGAAAAGAAGTACAAATCCGGGGATTACATCTGCAATGAAGGAGAAACGGGTGATCAGATGTACGTGATCGTTTCAGGTGAGGTTGAGGTGCTGAAAAAGGGAGAAAAGGATGTGGAGATTGAAATAGCCGTTCTCAAGGCCGGGGAGGTGGCCGGTGTCATGAGTATTTTTGAACAGGATGTCCGTTCGGCGAGCCTGAAAGCAAAAGGCCCGGTGGGCCTGCTTATCCTTGACCGGGTAACTTTTTCACGTTTGCTGTCTGACAATCCTCCCATTTCCCAGATGTTTTTAAGGCATTTAAGCAAAAAATTACGTGCCGAGAACTTTGTTGTCGCCAAGCTTATGTCAGGTGACGTAGATAACAGGATGAAGGTGGCCGTATTCGATACAAAACCTTATACCCGTGTCAGCTTTCTTGAAAACAACAACAATGAATTCGCATTGCGGTTTTTTGAACCGCGGCTCACCCTTGATACGGTCAGCCTTGTGACGGGTTTCGGAGTGGTGTGTGTTTTTGTCAATGATACGGTGGATGAGAGGGTGATAAAACAGCTCAGGGAAAGGGGAGTCGGTCTGATAGCGCTGAGGTGTGCGGGATATAACAATGTCGACCTGGAAGCCGCCTATAAAAACGGGATTTCAGTGACCAGGGTTCCCGCTTATTCCCCCCATGCCGTTGCCGAGCATGCCTCCACACTCCTGCTTTCGTTGAACAGGAAAGTACACAAGGCGTATAACAGGGTCCGGGAGGGCAATTTCTCGCTTTCCGGTCTTGTGGGATTTGACCTGTACGGCAAAACGGCGGGTATTGTGGGGGTCGGACGGATTGGGAAATGCCTGGCCCATATTCTAAGCGGATTCGGTATGAACGTATTGGGCTATGACAGGACGCCGGATAAGGAACTGACGGAAAAAATCGGGATTCGCTATGTGGACATGGACGAATTATTCAGTCAGTCCGATGTGATAAGCCTGCATGCTCCCCTCCTGCCGGCAACCCGGCATATGATCAATGCAGAATCAATCGGTAAAATGAAGAGCGGGGTCATCCTCATCAATACGGGACGGGGAGCATTAATAGATACTGTTGCTTTAACGGAAGGATTGAAGTCGGGGAAAATAGGTGCCGCCGGACTGGATGTGTATGAAGAGGAAGAAGAAGTGTTTTTCGAGGATCTTTCGGATAGGGTGATTACGGATGATGTTCTTGCCAGGCTTTTATCTTTTTCCAATGTCATCGTGACAAGCCACCAGGCTTTTTTAACGAGGGAAGCTTTATCGGGAATTGCGAGGATCACATTGGACAATATTATTGAATACAGGCAGGGCAAACAACTGAAAGAGCTTACAAATACGGTCCTTCCACCGAGTGTGGTACAGCAGGGGAAAAAAATTTAACTTGTAATCTTTCACGGCGGATAATTATAATTAATAGGTATGATCACGGACTGTGCCACCTTGTTATTTATTGATGATGAAGAAAATATCCTTAAGGCGGTTAAAAGGCTTTTTGTCGAAACAGAGTATAAAATACTTACCGCGTTGTCAGGAAAAGAAGGTCTTGATTACCTGAGAAATGAAAAAGTGAACGTCCTCGTCACGGACCAGCGAATGCCGGGGATGACAGGTCTGGATGTGATCCGGGAAGCGCTCAAGATAGCTCCCAACACGATAATGATCATCCTCACAGCTTATTCCGATATCGATGTAACGATTGCCGCCATCAATGACGGGCATATTTACAAGTATATCGTGAAGCCCTGGGATGATGAAGAATTCAAGACTATTATAGAGGAAGCTATTGAACTGAATATCAGGAGGGATAAAACAACGGAGGCCTATGTCCAGACCCTTGAGTACAAGGAAGAGATTGACAGAATTGCCAATAAACTCAGGAATGCTGATTTTAAAGAAATACTGGCTATTGCGGACACGGTTGAATATAGGGATAATTACACCATCGATCATTGCCGACGGATGACAGAACATGTTCAGCTTTTAGCGGACAAGCTTTCCTTTACTAAAGAGCAGAGGGATGCCCTGGTTCGTGGCGCTGTTTTGCATGATATCGGTAAAATTACAATACCTGTTTCTATCCTGAATAAGGCAGGTCCCTTGACCTTTGAAGAGTATACCATCATCAAGCATCATTCTTTAAACGGTGCCGAGATAACATCCCGTGTTTATGACCTGAATGATATTACACCCTTTATACTTGAACACCACGAGCATTATGACGGCAAGGGGTATTCCCATGGAATGGAAGGGGACGAAATAACCAGAGAGGGTAGAATCATAGCGATTGCCGATGCCTTCGATGCGATGACAAATAACCGGCCGTACAGGTCGGCAATGACCTGCGACAGGGTCCTGGAAATTCTGGAATCGGAAAAGGGCAGGCAGTTTGATCCGGATTTAACGGACATGTTTATCCAGGTTGTCAGGGAAAAGAATACGTAAAAGCAATAAGGACTTCAGGGCTATAGTCAAGACTAGTAAAAATCTTTAATATGGATTTTTATGAATAGTCAATCAATTCCTGTAATTTATAAAGAGAATTATAAAGTCCGCTCGTATGAATGCGATTTCCAGGCGCGTATTTTCCCCCATATTTTATACAGCTACCTGTTGAACGCGGCCTGGGGCCATGTAAGGGATACGGAATTCAGTTACCAGGGGCTTGAAAAAAAAGGCCAGTTCTGGGTTGTTTCCCGTTTTTTAATGGAATTTCTTAAAATACCGGAATGGGATGATACCATTACGATTGAAACATGGGGCAAAGGGATAGAGAAACTTTTTGCCCTGCGGGATTATGTTGTGTATTCGGAAAACGGTGCTGAAATCTGCAAAGCCACCTCCGCCTGGCTGATGCTGGACCGGAACACATTAAGACCCCTGAAACCGGCCCTGTTCCTTGATAATTTTCCGGTTATTTCAGGAAGAGATGTGTTTCCCCGTATCCCGTCAAAAATAGAACCGGTATCCGGTAATACGGTCAGTTATACTTCGAAAGTGGCCTTCAGTGATATTGATGTAAACAGGCACTTGAATGCGAGTATTTACATGAAGTGGATTATTGACAGTTACCCCCGAAAATTTCATGAAAATCATAAACTTAAATCCATAGAATTTAATTACATGGCTGAAGGCGGGCTGGGTGATGAAATCAGGATACTGGTGGAAGAATCAGGGAAGGAAACTCTCCGGTTTACCAACAGTCTGGTCAGGACCGGCGATAACCAGGAATTATGCCGTGCCATCACGGAATGGGAGTGATTTACTTGAAAAATGCCATTTCTTTTATTATTCTTATGGCATGGTTGATGTAATGAAAATTTATGGGAAGATCCAGTTTGTCACGTCCTGGCCCGATTACAAGGTGAAAGTGGTAACATCCTTTCCTGATTTACGGGTGCAAAAAGTGACCTCTTTTCCCGACTCACCGGGCAAATGGCTCATAACGGAATCGTTCCCGGATTTTAAAATCCAGATAGTGGACAGTTTTGAAGATTTTAAAATTCAGTACGTTGACAGCTTCCCGGGAAAACCGTAAAAAAGGGAGATTTCTGCCAAAGCCCTTTTCCTCTCGATTCACTAAATACAAATAGCGGAAGCCAGTTGTATTGGTGCAGCCTCACTTTCAAAAAATTTAAGATTTAAATCTATTCACCAGGTTCCGTATAACATTGATATTTTCCTGGTTTTCAATGCTTGCTTCATCCAAAACCTTGATGGCTGCATATATTTCCTTTATCAGGCTGTAAATTTTCATCATTCCCGAATCCGTTTCCGCGGATACCTTTTTAACGTTTTTAAGAATCAGGTAATTGTTTTCCATCTTTTCGATCATATCCTGGGATGCTTTTCTGACGAATCCCGTAGAATTCATAAGTGAAAAGAAGGTGGAAAGGATTTCCCTGCCTTTATTTGAAAGAGAAATCATAATCTGTTCGATTCTGCTTATTCCCTCCATGACTTGCTTAATACCCGAAATGATATTGTTCAAATAATCCCCCGTTACTAAAGAGGATTTCTGAGATACCTGAATGTTTTCTATCATTTCATTCAAGGACTCCGTTATCTGCTTTGAATTCTGGACCGTGTCTTCCGCCATGCTTCTGATTTCTTCCGCGACTACTGTGAATCCTTTTCCCGCCTGGCCCGCCTGCGCCGCTTCAATGGCTGCATTGATGGCAAGCGTATCAAGCTTACCTGCAATATTGTTGATCATTGCGGCGGCCTCCATTACCACTTCTGTTGAATCAGCCATTTTTTGGATGACATTTATTGTGTCTTCCATTTCCTTTTGGCTGGAAATGACCGATGAAACGAGATCGTCAATAGTCTGCTTTTGTTTTTTTGTTATTTCAGTCACGTTTATAACATTATCCACCATGACCTGAATGTCCGTAGATGATTTATCCGCTTCCCTGGATTGGTCAGTCAACTTGTCGCGGACTGTCTCGGAGGCATTGCTGATATCCTGCGATATACGATCGGACTGTGATATTTCCTCATCAAGTGAATGTGTTTTCATATTCACGTTCTCAATATTTTGTTTAATCTGTTCGAGTGCTTCGGCAAAATCTTTCTGGGAAGAACTTAATGTGGAGCTGAGGCTCGCGGCATTTTCAGTTGATTCCTTTATATGATTTACGGCTTCTTTAAGGGAAAAAATAAAACTGTTCAGTTGGCCGGATAATTCCCCGATTTCATCTTTTGTCTTTAATTTCAACGTATGTGTGAGATCGCCTTCGGTAACTATATTGAAAAAGGAAATGAAGCTCTCAAAATTATTAAATATTAAAATTCTGAAACTTAAAAAAATTATTAAAAATATCAAAATTGAGATAATGATGAATTGAACGGCCAGTTGGATAGCGAGTGAGGATAGTTTTTTTTGCATAATTGTATTTGATGCGTAAATTTCAAGGGTCCCTAAAAAATCCTCATTGTATTCCAGGTTTATTGTTTCAGTGTATGTCACCAGTTTCCTGGATTTGTCAAATTCGGCACCATCATAGGGGATAAGCTTGAGTTCTGTATTTTTTAATTTTAAAATCAGGGGAGATTCCGGATCATTGTTGTCCCTGTGCACAAAATGCCCCTCAGAATCCTTTATGATCAATGCAACGATATTTTCATCCGCCATTTCCATGTCCAGGAAATTTTCAACACGTTCGTTATTGGTGTTCCAGAATGGTTCCGGAATTGTCAGGGAGAGGCGTTTGACAACTCCTTCAATACTCCTTTTGTATTCAGCGTCAATTTCCGATTTTTGAAGAAGATAAGTGACGCCTCCCCAAACGAGCATAACGATGAGCAGACTTCCCGAAAGGAGCAATCCTATTTTGAGAGAAAGTGTATTTTTAATCCTCATTTAATCTTAAAATTATAATTATAGAGCATTTCCCATTCTTCAAACAACTTTTTTATTTTACCGTTTTTAACCCTTTTTTCAAATTCCTTGTCCCAAAAGGAGGCGAGTTGTTTCCCCTTTGGAGAATTGATAATGTTCCCCGCCAGCTCGCGTTTCCAATCCCCGCCAACTGATTTTTCCTATTGTTGATTTACAGAAATGCCGGCAACCGCCGCCGGC
>JAFGKU010000181.1 GCA_016928415.1 Spirochaetales bacterium | reverse complement strand
TCGTGATATCACCTAAATACCCCGGTTTTTTCAAAATGAGCGCTGGATTTTCGCTGAATGTCACTACCAAAGGCATTATTCCGGAATCGGCCTTCAAAACAGAAGCTATAAGCTTCTGATGCCCTGTATGAATCCCGTCAAAAGTACCGATTGTTATCGCTACATACTGTTTTTGCCGATTTTTTCCAGTTGTCAGGGTATCCCACTTAATGATATTCATTTCATCTATCACGATTCAACCAGGACGGCCTTATAATTGAATGACCCGTCCATCCTTTCGATAATGGCAAGCAGATTCAAGTGCCTGTCAAAAACGGCATAATCTCCTTCACCGGAACTAATTGATTCAAAGAATTCCTCCCTGATTATCCGGCCCTGCTTTATGCTGTTTATCTGGTCCTCCTTTATAACCGCTTCTTTTATTACTGAAAGCCCTGAAATAAACCGGTACGGCTTACCGACATCTTTCACAGGATCGAATTGTTCGGGGGTAACGGCATTTTCCGCACTAAACGGCCCGATAGCAATCCTTCTCAGGCTATTCACATGGGCACAGGATCCCGCAGCACGCCCCAGGTCCCTGGCCAAAGCACGTATGTAAGTACCTTTTGAGCATTTGACATTAAGAACAAGCTCACCCGCGTCATAGCTCAATACGGTCAGCCCATGGATAGTGACTTTTCTTTTATTGAGCTTCGGAGTATCGCCGTTTCTCTTGATTTGGTAGGACCGTTTCCCGTTTACATGAACAGCGGAATAATCGGGAGGTATCTGTGAAACATCGCCAATGAATCGGGGAATGGCTCTTTCAATTTCCCGGAAAACGGGAACCCGTTGTTTATCGACGATTTTTCCTTCAGGATCAAGCGTGTCCGTTTCTATGCCGAACCTGATTCCCGCCACATATTCCTTGTCAAGATTTAAAAACAGGGGTGTAATCCTGGTGCAGGAACCGGTTAAAACAATCAGAAGACCGGTTGCAAATTTATCAAGCGTACCGGCGTGCCCCACTTTTCCCGTCTGTAATTTCTTTTTAATACCTGCTAACACGTTAAACGATGTAATACCGGCAGGTTTATCGAGAAGTATAATACCGTTTTTCTGCATTTCTCACGGTACCAGATCCTTCAATTTTTGAATAATATTGAACCCGTGTTCAATTGAATTATCCAGGATAAATGTCAATTTCGGCATTGATTTGATCTGCAGGGTTTTCCCCATTGTTTTCTGGATAAAACCCGCGGCATGGTTGAGGGCATCAACAACCTCTCCATGATTTTCCTTTTCGCCGAAATAGGAAACATATACTTTGGCGTATTTTGAATCCCTAGACAATGCCACTTCGGTAATGCTTATCAGTTTGTCAACCCGGGGATCTTTTACCTTGTTTTGAAGAATAATTTGGCTGATTTTCTCCTTGATGATGCTTTCAATTCTCTTTTGTCTTATTTCGTTCATTGTCGCTGTTTTCCTTTTTCAATTTCTTCGCAATCTGCCTGACCTCGAAAGCTTCAATAACGTCCTTTTCCTTTAAATCGTTGAAATTTTCGACACCAATTCCGCATTCGAAATCCTTTTCAACTTCCCGCGCATCATCCTTGAACCGTTTCAGCGAATTGATTTTACTCTTATATATTTCTATGCCGTCCCTTATAATATGGACTTCCGCGTTTCTCTTAATTCTGCCTGAAAGAACGAAGCAGCCGGCGATGGTACCGATTTTAGGCACCTTGAAAAGCTGCCTGACTTCCGCCGTACCGATAACTTCTTCCCGCAATTCCGGGGAAAGAAGGCCCTCCATCGCGTTTTTAATGTCTTCGATGGCGTCGTAAATAATGTTATATTTTCTGATTTCCACTTTTTCACGTTCCGCCACCGTTTGAGCGTTCTGCGTCGGCCTGACATGAAAACCGATGACTATGGCATCGGATGCTGCGGCAAGATTGACGTCTCCTTCATTGATGGCACCGGCCAAAGCCGAGATAACAGTGAGCTTTATTTCCGAAGTTGACAGTTTTTCAAGTGAATTCTTGAGGGCTTCCACCGAGCCGTGAACATCGCCCTTGATGATAACCTTGAGTTCCTTGACTTCACCTTCCTTGATTTTATCGTAAAGGTTGTCCAGGGTAACTTTCTTGATATTCCTGGATTCTTCCAGTTTTTTGAGTTCCTGGCGCTTTGTCCCTATTATCTTGGCTGTTTTTTCGTTATCCGTTACCTGGAACGGGTCACCTGAGTCGGGGACGCCTGAAAGACCTATGATTTCAACGGGCAGGCCGGGAGTCACCTCCTTGACCTTTTCACCCTTGTCATTGAACATGGCCCTTATTTTACCGGGATAAATACCTGCCACAAAGGAATCTCCTACGCGGAGTGTACCCCTCTGCACCAGAACGGTAGCCACAATACCTCTTCCCATGTCTATCTTCGATTCCAGAATGGTTCCCTGCGCACGGCAGTTGTAATTTGCCGACAGTTCAAGCATTTCAGCCGTCAGAAGAATATTATCAAGAAGTGCCTGAATGCCTTCTTTTTTAAGGGCACTTATTTCGTTGAAAAGATTATGGCCGCCCCATTCCTCAGGGATCAAACCGTAATCGGAAAGCTGTTTCTTCACTTTCTCGACATTGGCATCGGGAAGGTCTATTTTATTTATCGCAATGAGAATGGGGACATCGGCCGCCTTGGAATGATCGATGGCTTCAATGGTTTGTGGCATTACTCCGTCATTGGCAGCCACGACTAAAATAACGAGATCAGTTATCTGGGCGCCCCTCGCGCGCATTTTGGTGAATGCTTCATGTCCCGGTGTATCCAGGAATACCACTGTTCCCTTCGGAATATTTACCGTATAGGCGCCTATATGCTGCGTGATCCCGCCGAATTCCGAAGCGACAACATCGGCGGTCCGGATGGCGTCCAGCAGCTTGGTTTTTCCATGGTCGACATGCCCCATGACCGTCACTATCGGCGGCCTGGGCTTTAAATCGCCTTCCTTGTCCTCTTCGTTTTCAATGACTATCTCATCATAAAGGGATACTATATTAACCTTACAGCCGTACTCATCCGCGAGAATGGTGGCCGTTTCCGCGTCAATCTGCTGATTGATCGTTACCATCATCCCCATGGTGATCAACTTGGCTATCAATTCCGATGCCTTGATATTCATTTTCTTGGCAAGTTCCGAAATGGTGATAACCTCCATGATGGATATGGATTTGGGAATGGGGTTTGTCGTTTGATGGCTTTTCTTCTTTTGCTGGATAATTTTCTCAAATTTTTCTTCTTTATTTCTTTTCTGGTAGTTACCGTCTTTCTTTTTCGTTTTGAAAAATTTTCTGCCGGACTGTTTCTTTTCCGTAAGCCCCTGGGATTTATCTTTTGCGAAATGATCTCCCGTTTGAGTGGTCTTGTTTTGCTTGTTGGATTGATATCTTTTATCCGTGTAATTTCCGGTCTTGTTCCGTGTATCGTCCTTATCCGATTTAAAATTCCTTTTACGATAGGTCCCGGTCTCTCCCGTTTTTTTATCTCCCGTCTTCAGCCTGTTGGTATAATTGGTTTTTGCATGAAAATCTCTTTTTTCATATCTGGACTTTTCTTTATTATCCGGCTCAAACCTGTTGTCTTTTCTTTTTACGGCGTCCCTGTCCTTTGATTCGTATTTTTCCTTTTTGTCGGATTTCACTACCTTTTTGGTTACCTTAACCACCTTTTTTTTAACAACAACTATCTTTTTCTTGTCCGGTTTCGTTGACTCGTCTTTATCATCAGAAGTTTTAACGGCTTTCTTCTGTTTAATCAGAGTTGTTTTAGGTTTTTCTTTTTTATCTGTTTTTTCAGACATAGATCCTCTTTTACCTTTAATTATTCCGCTTCTCCTTCCTCTTCTACTTCCTCGAAACTCAAGCCCACTCCGCATTTCGGGCAATTCTGCATATCAGGAGAAACTGCTGTCCCGCACATCGGACATTCATATGTATCTTCTTCTTCCCCGGTTTCCTGTTCCTGTCCCTCTTCTTCCTCTTCGATATCCGCCTGCTCAGCTTCTTCATCAACTACCCTATCCGCCTGTTCCGCGGATGTTTCCTCTGCTTCTGCCTCTACCTCCGCCTCTTCTTCCTCTTCTTCGACAATTTCAATATTATCCTCAATAATTTTCATTATTTCTTTTGCATCCTCGTCGGTAACACCTTTAAGACCTGATATTTCTTCCGGTGAAAGCGATACAATATCCTCTATGAGGTCTATATTATTTTTATTGAGGAGCTCGATGATCCGCGGGCTGATACCCGGCAGCTCCGATATCTTGCTTATTTCTTCCTTAATATCACCAAACAATGCCGAGACGGCCTTTTTAGTCTCGGCCGCAATATCCATCTCCGCGAACTGCGCTTCCGTTTTTACATCGATATTCCAATCCACCAGTTTATTCGCCAACCGGACATTCAAACCCTGTTTGCCGATGGCCAGGGCGAAATTCTGCTCCGTTACAATAACGAGGGCCTGCTTCTTGGACTCATCAAGTATTAAAACATCAACTATCTCCGCCGGTGATAACGCGTTCTTGATGAATACCTTGGGATCCACATCATATTTTAATATATCTACTTTTTCGCCTTCCATTTCCTTGACGATGGCCTGGATCCGGACCCCCTTCAGGCCCACGCAGGCACCCACGGGATCAACATCATCCCTGTTGGAATACACGGCAATTTTAGTCCTGTAGCCCGGTTCCCGGACCACCTTGAAAATGTCGACGGTTTTGTCGTAAATTTCCGGTACTTCCAATTCGAAAATCCGTTTAACGAATTCAGGATGCGTTCTTGAAAGGACTATCTGCAAACCGGTCGGTGTTTTTGTCACTTCATATATGAGGGCCTTTATCCTGTCATTCAAGTGGTACACTTCTCTTGGCGACTGGTACTTTTTCGGCAGAATTCCTTCCGTTTTTCCCAGGTCGACGTATATGTTGCCGTTCCGTTCCCGCTGGTAATACCCTATTACCATTTCACCCACTTTCTCCTTGAATTCGGAATAAAGCGTGTCTTTCTGGATTTCCCTCAATTTCTGCTTTGCCTTTTGTTTGGCGCTTTGGATGGCAATCCTGTCAAAATCCTTGGGGTTGATCTCTATTAAAAGCTGGTCATCAACTTCACATTCAGTATTGTATACCAAAGCGTCTTCCAACGATATTTCCAGAACAGGATCTTCCACTTCCTCCACTATTCTTTTTTGAGCGTAAATGGTGACTTCACTCATATCATCACTGAATTTCACAACGGCATTTTCATCTGTTCCGAATTTTTTCTTGTATGCGGCAAAAAGAATTTCCTCGACTGTTTTTAATACCAGTTCTTCGGATATTCCCGTATCCTGTACAAGAGATTTTATGGCTAACGCCATTTCAGATATCATCTCTTACATTGCCTCCCGTTTAATCTAATATAGCCTTTTTTATATTTGTATAAGGAATTTTCTGGCTCCCGCCGTCAACATCAGCCCAAATTCCGTCATCCTCGGCTTTTTTTATGGTACCTGTTATCCAATCTTTCTTTTCAGTCAATAAAAACCTCATTCGCCTGTTAATAAAAATCCCGTATTCCCTGATATTTTTAACCACCCGTCCAACACCGGGGGACATTACCTTAAGCGTAAAATTCCCGCAGTTCTCAATCAGATCGAGTATCGGATGAATAGTCTGGGAGACTTTCGCGCAATCATTCACGGTAACGCCTCCAGGACTATGAATTACCAGGGAAATGCTTACAAGATTCGTGCTGTATCCCACTTTCAATTCAACTATCGAAAAACCCAATCCCGATACAACAGGCTCAATTTCCTTTACTATAATATCTTCCAGAACGGTATCGTGCAATCTGTACCTTACTTCGTGTATAGACCTTTCCAAAGCCTACGTTAAAATATTACGTTTAAATATAATATCATGCGTGATTTGTGTCAAGCTTTAATATTTTTGATTTCCCGTATTTTAATACTCCATCGCAATGGTAAAGACATCGACTTGTTTTACGCCAGCGTCCGTCAAAACCCTTGCACACTCGTTTGCCGTTGCCCCGGTTGTAAAAATGTCATCCAGAAGGATAACGGATTCGGGTAAATCCGCCTGAAGGCTTTTTAACAGTATTCTGCCGGATATATTGAGCTGCCGCCCTTCACGGGTAAGACCCTTCATCTGTCTGCCGGGCAATCGCCCAAGAAGGTTACGGATATTGATTTTATACGTTTTTTTAAGGATTCCGGATAAATATTCAAGGTGCATAAAATTTTTCCTTAACCCCTTCCTGGGCCTGGACGGTACGGGAACAACAACGGTGTTCCCGTTATAACTTTGCCAGTTCATGAATAATTCCCGAACAAAAAAATGGGCCAACGGCTTGACCTTCTTGAATTTGTATTGATAAATCAGCTCTTTAATCAAACCTGAAAAAACGAACAGTGATACGTTTTTTCGGAAATAGAACGCTTTATCACGGCAACGGGTACAAATGTCATCTTCGGAAACAAGGTCGATACTGCAGACGGGGCAGCGTTTACCCTTGATTCGTTTGATTTTTGTAATGCAGTTTGCACAAACGGGGAAAATGGACCCTCTGTTAAATAACAGGGCGTCACCGCACCCGGCGCAATGCTGCGGCAGAACGAGATCCGACAGAATACGTAAGAATAACGCAGATTTCATCGGCGGGTCCTATGACAATTCATCTTTCCATTTCGATAAAAGGTTAATGGCCTTCAGAGGGGTAATGCTGTTAACATTTATGTTGCGAATTTCGTCAATGATAATATCCTGGGGTGCAAACAGGGAAGGCTGCCTGTCCCTGTTCCTTTCCTCCAATATTGAAACGGCCTGTGACCTTTTCAAGCTGATTTCATTTAATATCCTGTTTGCCGCGTGAATAACTTCTCCGGGTAAACCGGCCAGCCGTGCCACATGGATGCCATAGGAATTACTGGAAGGGCCTTTTTTGATTTTTTTCAGAAAAATGATCTCCCCGTCCTGTTCAAGTACGTCCATTGAAAAATTGACCAGGGAGGGATGATTTATTGCGGTCAGCTCATGAAAATGGGTAGCAAAAATTGTTTTAGCACCTATTTTATCAAGAATATAATCGGTAACGGCCCACGCAATGGACAAACCGTCATTCGTGCTGGTTCCCCTGCCCACTTCATCCAGCAGCAGGAGGCTTTTGGGGGTCGCTGATCTTAAAATATGCGCCGTTTCATTCATTTCAACCAAAAAAGTGGATTCCCCCCTTGCCACGTTATCCGAGGCCCCCACCCTGCAGAAAATACGGTCCACCATGCCTATTTGAGCGGAAGCCGCGGGAACAAAGCAGCCCATCTGCGCCATCAGTACTATATGCGCCGTCTGCCGGAGGAACGTGGATTTACCTGCCATATTAGGGCCTGTCAAAAGTATGAAATTACCCGTGTGGCCGGTTAACGTGATATCATTGGGAATAAAGGACCCTCCGGGCAGGTTTGCTTCCACCACGGGATGCCGTCCTTCCTTGATCAAAAGACAGGTATCATCCATTAATTGAGGCCTTGTATAGCCGTGCAGAGTCGTGGAATAGGCAAATGATTGAATAATATCCATGGAAGAAACAAAATGGCATATATCCTGGAGGTCCGGGATCCGTTCTTTTACCGTATTCCGAATTTCAAGAAACAATTCCCTTTCAATATCAATGATCTTTTCATAGGCTGAATTGATTTCCGATTCTTTTTCCGCAAGTTCATTGGTGGAATAACGTTCACCCGATACAATTGACTGCCGTCTTAAAAAGTGTGAAGGAACAAGATGCAGGTTCGTCTTTGTCACTTCAAGGAAATAACCGATTATCCGGTTGTACTTCAGCTTCAGGGACGTTATTCCCGTATCTTTCCGCTCCTTTTCGGCATACGCCTCCAGTACTTCCCTTGCATTGTCCTTAACACGGCGCAGTTTATCCAGTTCGGGTAAATAGCCTTCCCGGATCAACCCTCCTTCCGTAATAAGAACGGCAGGCTCTTCTAAAATCGCTTTATCCAGTAATGCGGACAGCTGCCTGATCTCCGAAACAACCTTGTCCCTGATCCCGAAAAACACGATGATTTCCGGGTACCCGGAGAGTAATTCATACAATTCGAGAATGCTGAAAAGCGACACCTTGACGGCAACCAGATCCTTGGCATTGGCCCGGTCCATGGCGATTTTAGCAGACAGTCTTTCAAGGTCGAGAATTTTTCCCAGGTGCTCCCTTATGTTTGAAAGCAGTATCTGGTTCCTGTAAAAAAAATCAAGGGCATCCAGCCGCCGTTCAATTTGCTCCTTGTCCAACAGGGGATTCAAAATCCATTTTTTGAGTTTTCTGCTTCCCATCGCCGTTTTGGTATGGTCAAGGATGTCCAGCAGGGTGAATTTCTTGCCTCCGTCCTGCAGGTTTTGCACAATCTCCAGGTTTCTCTGGGTAGACTCGTCTATATAGACGAAATGGGAGTCCGAATAAGCCTGGATACTCCTGATGTGCGGCATAATGTTTTTTGAAGTTTCTTCTATATATTCAAGGATGCATCCGGCAGTTATGATTTCCGGCGCTTCCGCGTCCAGTCCGAATCCCTTCAGGTTGGATACGTTAAACTGGTCCAATAATTTTTTCCGGTTTACATCCAGACTGAAAAACCAGTCGGGATACCTGTTTAAAACAATATCTTCCCTTTCATAAAGGATTTTCTTTATGACCGCGTCCTCATCCAACAGGGATTCCTGGATGATGATTTCCCTGGGAGTCAACCTCAGGAGTTCCCTCTTTAATTTCATCTCCCTTTCTTCAAACGGATAGGCAGTGGTAAAAAATTCGGATGTAGACAGGTCTATATAAGAAAAAGAAAGAAAATCATTGATACCGGCGATACACACCAGGTAATTATTCGATTTTTTGTCCAGCATACCTTCATCCAGTACGGTTCCCGGTGTAATGACTTCAATCACTTCCCTCTCCACGATTCCTTTACCCGGACGGGGTTCGGATACCTGTTCGCAGATGGCTATCTTTTTACCGGCCTTGATCAGCCTGGATATGTAATTACTGGAAGCATGATAGGGAATTCCGCACATGGGCACTTTATTCCTTTTGGTAAGGGTTAAATCCAGGATCGAGGATGCTTCGATGGCGTCCCGGTCGAACATTTCATAAAAATCGCCAAGACGGAAAAAAAGGATGGAATCCTTGTGCTGCTCCTTGATTTTTTTATATTGGATCATCATCGGAGTTGCCGTAGTCATAAGACAATGAGTATATTATATATAAAGGAGGAGGACAATATGGAAATTAAAGGAATAGAGCCTTATCCAATTGAAAACAGGGAAATCGAGGAAACCGAAAAACAGGAAAAAATCGAGCCCAATACGGAGATTCCCCCTGTTGATAACAAAGAGGACCAGGAACCGCCCAGAGTAGTTGACTTATTCGCGTGAAAAATTATACTCTTAAGGGCAGTTTAGGATAAATGATCAAGCTGACGAGTATATGCAGAATACGATATTTTATTCAGAAGAAGATAATAAAATTTTCATCAGGGCCCATGGACACATTACGGCTCCCCTATGCTACGGCTTAAGGCAGAAGGTGTTTAACCGTTTCGACATAAATACCGAAATCAACGGAATATATGCGGATTTGTCAGGCTGTGATTACATGGATTCCACTTTCATGGGATTGCTTATCGGTTTCAATAAAAAACTTGAACAAATGTATCAAAAACAATTATACATTATCCAGCCTTCGAAGGAATCAAAGCTCCATCTTGCCGATTTAGGCCTGGATAAAATACTGGCTTACAGTGAAAAAGATATGTCCTTCCCCGTTAAAATGGAAATTGTTTCGCAAAAGGAAAAAGTACCGGCCGAATTTGTATTAAAGGCCCATGAAGACCTTATGGAACTCACCGAAGAAAACAGAAAAAAATTCCTGAAGGTCAAGGAAATGCTTACAAAACAAATCGAAGAAAAAAATAGAAAATCCAAAAACAAGTAATAAGAGATTTTTACGGTTTACTCATATGCTTCATATAATCTTCCAGAATAACAGCGGCGGCAAGGCTGTCTATTTTTAATTTAATCTTGTTTTTCCTTGTATGGCATTCCCGTAGAACCTTCTCAGCTGTTCTGCTTGAATACCTCTCATCCCAGAGGACGGTTTTCATTTTTTTTCCTATAAAATAATCCGCTACCTCCCTGGAAAAGGCGCACCCGGTTCCCTCCCTGCCATCCTCACGGATAGGCATACCTATAACAAGCAGGTCAACATTTTTCTCATCAATTATTTTTTCAATTTCTAAAAAAAGAGATGCCTTGTTATCAAAACGGATCATACCGGCAGGAGACGCTATAATTCGGCCCGGGTCGGATAACGCGAAACCAATACGCTTTTCCCCAAGATCCAGAGAGAGAATTCTTCCCACAAAAAGTCCTATTTGTTTTTTGTAAGGTATTCCAAAACCTTTGCTGTAATATCCGTTTCATTTGTCTGATACACGATATAAGGATCGTTCTTTTTTAATATCAGGGAATACCCTTCGGTTTCGGCTACTTTTTGGATAGCATCGGCTATTTCCTGTAAAAATTCATTGGATATATTAAGCTTTTGTTCCTTGCTCTTAATTTCCTGACTCTTGATCCTTCGAAAATCTCTCAAATAATCCGTTTTATCCTGAATTTGCTGGCCATATTTTAAAACTTCATCATCTTTTCCCGCCCTGGAGGCTTCCAGTTTTTTATTTTCAAGGTCGTTAATAAGTTTATTGGTATTCTCAATGGTTTTTGAATAAGCCTGTTTTAATTCTTCAAGTTCCCTAACCGCCCTGGAATCTTTGAAATACGTGGTATAAATTTCCGAAATGTCTATCACGCCGATTTTTGTAATTTCCTGGGCTGCATAAAGTAAAACCGCGGATAGGTGGAAAATAATCAGTAATAAAAGTATTTTTTTTCGGTTCATACAATCAGCTCCTTTTTACACAAATTTATATTAAATTTTAATTAAAATCCTCCCGGCATCTGGATGGCCAGGACAAATTTAAGATTCAACGGCCCCATCGAAAAATCTCCCGTCATCCAGTCAAGCACACCGTCTGTATACTTGAACCTTTGGGCGAAATACATTCTCAATGGCAGACCCGGAATAGTCAAACGCAAACCGAGTCCGAAACTGAAATAAAAATCATTTAAATTTATTTTTTCAAAATTTTCACGTTGCTGGAAAGCCGCAGCTGCATCAAAAAACCAGATTAACCAGAGAAATTGTCTGGAAAGGGGATTACGCAGTTCCACATTAAAATCGAGCAATGCTTCCTTCTCTCTTTCAATCGGCCAGCCGCGGGCTGTATTCATACCGTCTATATACAGTTTTTCCTTCTCCGTTGCGATCAAGTTGCCGGTAAACGAAGGGAAAATAAAGGAAAGGCCTGAATGAAACGCAAAAACCGTCTGGAAATCCCAATCGTCCGTGACGGGGATTTTGAAAAGCGTAAGAAAGTATTCAAAACGGGATTTCGTAGTGATGTATTCCCTGTTCCCGAACCCTATACCGGCATATTGGGAAAGGATATATCCGTTTTCCGGATTGTAATAAATGTCTCTCGCATCAAGATAAAGCGTGGCTCCTAAAAGGTTTACGAAGCTGAAAATATTTAAATTGTCCCGTACCGCCTTGTTGTAATGCCTGTAAATGGAGCTGTCATACCAGACGTATGTGGCTGTTATTGCATATTGAGCAGAGATCCCCAGGCGTCCCAAAGCAGTCGGCCAATATTTTCCCGAATTAACAGCCAATTCGATATCGTAGCTGTCGTACTCCATGAGCAGCGCCTTATTCATTTCCTGAACATTGTTAATGGCGTTTTCATATTCTTCAAGGCTGGTATAGGGGTCCGGGATGTTTTCCGTTGAAAACACGGGACCCATGATGTCCTGCATGGCGTTTTGATATACCGTATGGTAAAAGGAAAGCGTTGCGCCCCCTCCCCAATTCTTTCCGAACAAATAATTATTCTGGAACCTGAATTCGAATCCCTGCTTGAGATTGGAAACTTCTACGTCAGCCCCGATGGAATACCCAAGGCCCAGAAAATTCTTGTCATTCCATCCAATCTGGCCTGAAATGGGGTAATCGCTTCCTGAAAAAACAAATCCGAATTTAAAGTCCGCCCAGTTGTCTTCCTCGACATTGATAACGAGGTCCATCAAGCCTTCCGAACTCCCCGCTTCCGGCTTGATGTTTATGGTTCTGAAGTACTGGGTGTTCATCAGGTTATAATATCCGGACTGCAATTTTTCAAGACTGAATACATCGCCTACCTCCAACGGTAATTCCCTGAGGATAATATAATCCTTTGTTTTCATATTGCCCGTTATAATGATTTTCTCGATGTGGGCCTTGTCCCTCTCCACAATCTTGATGAGGTAACGAACAATTTTATTCAATTCATCCCTTTTTTCTTCTTTCGTAATTTCATTATAAATATAGCCGCTGTTCATGTACTTGTTGACAACTGCCTGAAAATCCGATTCAAATTTTTCCTTGCTGAAAATTTTACCGGGTTTCAACCGGATAAGCGCCTGAAGTTCATCCGAAGAAAAAATCGTGTTGCCTTCAAACGAGACTTCTCCGATCGTGTATTGATTCCCTTCCACAATGTAAATTGTTATATTAAGGTAATTCCGTGCCTCGGTTTCCACCACTTCGACGGAACGGTCTATTTTTTCAATTTTAACATCAATGAAACCCCTGTCGTGATAATACTGCTTAATTTTCTCCTGATCCTTTATAAAAATGTTTTCTTCAAAAACACCGGGGCTGAATAAACCGCTCTCCTTGGTTTCCATGACATCTTTTAAACTGTTGGTGGATGCGAAGATGTTACCCGAAAACTGAATGGATTTAACTGTTGTTTTGTAACCTTCGGCAATGGTAAATATAAGCTCAACCGTATTATTTTCCGCATTCAAGACAGTATCCGATTTCACCTGCGCCTTGTCGAATCCCTTGCTGATATATAATTCCTTGATTTTCTCCTCATCAATGCTTATCTGGGCATCATTTTTATAATCGCCTTCTTTTAAAACCACTTTTTCCAGGATATCACTCCTGCTGATCCAGTTGTTCCCCTTGAGGGTAATCATTGAAATAATGGGCTTTTCCACCACGGTAAACTCTATAATGACCGAATCCCTGTTGTCATCCCCGGGTTTGGCCTCGCTTTCCACGTTATCAAATTTTTCCAATGCCCATAATTTGTCCCAGATTTCCCAAAATAATTCAAGAGTTAATATCTGACCTATATAGTCCCTGACAATGGGTCTAATCTCATTGACGGAAACTGTATTTAATCCTTTGAAAACAAAATCTTTTATCGGTTTTCCCACAAACCAGGATTCGTTATCCTGCGCTACAAGGATTGCCTGTGACAATAATAAAATTACGATTCCAATTAAGATTTTTCTCATATGAACTCCTTCTACGCTTCTGGCTCAACGTGTATGATTATGCCGTTATATTAACATACCCGGGTAATTTGGTTTGGAGCCGACTATAAAGCGATCCTTAACTTGTATTCGTGGACCGGTCCACTATATATTCTTTTAAAAATAATTTCTATACAGGCTCCCCTAAAAAGCATTAAAAAATCGGGGTTTTTAAAGGTTACCCGCAATAAATCAACAGTTTTTAGAGTTCTCATTATGTTATAACAAATTCTCAATATGAAAAACTCCACTCAAATTTAATAGAATTATCTGTCAGAAAAAAATCATCCAGGTGATCCAATTTCGGGTTAAACGACCACTCAAGATCGAAAAAAGGCGTCGGCCAGTCCATGTTCAGTTCAAATTCCATAAGCACGCCAAAAAAACCAAGCCCGACAAAATCAGGATAATTATTGACATCCCTGAACCTCAGGGCACCCGTAAGAAGGATGTCCTCACCCAAAAACTGGCCCATCGTTATCATTGTATTGTCTATGTATTTACCAAGCGTGGAGGGAGAAGTCGGTTCGGAACTGGTATTTATAATTTTATCCAGCAGGAAATTCTGCACAATCGGGGTCCTGATGGAAAAAATATCTATATTCAGATAATCACGGATTTTCTGCTCAATCGGTCTGAAAATTCCGAACTGGCTAAAAATATCGGTTGAAAGAAGTACAATAGACGGCCCGAAACCACTCTCCTCAAACTGGTTTTTAATGGGACCGCCTAAAAGGGCTATTATCTGTTCATTGCTCATTGAGGGATTTGATTCGAAATGGGGTGAAAATTCGCTTAACCTCTGGTTTTCCACCACCAGGTAAATCCTTATATCTTCATTATTTTCATCCATTTCCCTGATTTCGGCTCTCAGGGAGATCCTTGGATCAAATATACCTCTTTGCTCCTTGAATGATATATTACCTTCCCTGAGGTAAAAATTCCTGTTAAAATAAAAAACCTCCCCGCCTTTAATGGCAACATCCCCGAAAAACCTCAAATCTTCCGTTCTACCGTCGTAATCCAGAGACAGTTTTGATCCCGTTGCGGCAAAAAAACGTAAAACAGGCAGATCAAGAGAAGGCCAGTAGAATTCCACCCTTTTACCGAGCAAAATATCCAGCTTAGTATTCAAATCCAATGTATTCTGACCGGCTTTTGCTCTTGATTCATTGTTAAGCGCTATTTTGCAGTCTCTGACTCGAAGCGAGCCTTCAATGGATACATTTTCACTCGTGCCGTATATTTCAACGTCTCCCTTGGCATACCCTTCAACAAGAACCGGTCCCATATTATTCACGATATGCACACCGGTAATTTCATCAGTGGTCAATTTAAACCTGAAGTCTTTCGGAATCCAGCGTTCTATCGCGAATTGTGCATTTCCCAGAAGAACACCGTCACCGACCTTGATTCTCAGAGTCGGCATTTTCAAATAACGGTTTTCAATCCGTAAAATGGCACTGATCGGCTTGATTTCCTGGTCAAGCAGGGAAAAGGACAGTTTCAGGTTGGTGACATCCAGTTTACCCGCGTAGTCGGGGTCGGTAACGATTCCCTTTATTTTCAGGTTATTGCCCTTGGCATAGCCTTTTACGAACCTGATCATGTCATTGGCAAGCACCACATTTAAAACCGTTGAATTAACCCAGACATTTTCAATAGTGGCGTCAATATCATTTTCCCTTATAACGCCATTCATCGTTATGACGATCGGGAAAGGGGGTATGAGGTGAAAGAAAAATTCACCGTTTCCGTCTATCGCCGCCCTTACCGCATTATCCGGACCGCCGGACAGGGAAAACAGGCCATTGGACTGGTTGATGTCTATTGACCAGGGTGCAAGCTCCTCCTTGTCTACCGAAAGACCGGTTACATATAATGTACTCTTCAGGTTGCCCTGCAGGATCTTATCGAGGGTTTGAGCTTCACCGTCAATGGCAAAATTACCCATGTAATTGAGAGTGGAATGCACATTTTTCGAAAACCAGTTCATCTCGCAGGTTGAAGTCAGTGAAATTGTACCCGATTCCAGATTCAGAGCCCCTTCTCCCCCGGCCAGGGTAATATTAATATAATTCAGGTACAAATCCCTTACCGACAGCTCTTGTGAGTTTAAATCGAATGCGAACCTCAGATCAAGGGGGTCGGTATAAATCCTGCCGCCTTCCAGCGCTACTTTCCCGCCCATTTTCAGGGACGAAAACTCTCCTGAGGCGTTTACCGTACCGGTCAATACCCCTGTGAACGGGAGTTTCCCGATACGTTCGGTCGGCGCCTTGGAAAACTCACAATGGAAATCCAGCCGGCTCCTGTTCATCAAAGCCAGCAGGTGGTACGCTTCATCCGTCCTTTCATTCCTCAGGTAGACATCTCCGGAGAGATCGGAATCAACGGCAGCAGGAAACTTCACCCTCCCGCTTCCTAAAAGCGCCGATATTTCATCCTCGAAAACCATGCTGTTTAAATAAAATTCCTCTTTGTTAAGCGTAAAGGAAACATCCAGGGAATTGTGTTTTGAGTTAAGCAGGGGGATATTATGAATCCTGGTTTCCGGGGACACAATCTGCCATTTTCCGGAAGCGGGGAAAATACCGTTCATATTGAAAGAGCTGTAGACAATCCTGTCTTCATCCATCCGCAGCGGGAGCGGGAATTTTGCAGCCCTTGCATTAAAGGTAAAATCATTATTTCCCGAAAAAATGACCGCCACATCCAGTTCATAGCTTCCCGTAATAAACAGACCCTGTGAAGGCAAATACTTCCCGTTCAGTGCGTAAGGAATATCATTGACCGTGGCCGCCGTGACAAAATCCATACGCCCGCTTTTATGAAAGTCAAAATCGGCGTCTCCCTTGAACGTATACCGGTTCCAGTTAAAGTTAAGATCGCGGAATGCGATTTTTTCATTGCTGATCCTGAATCCCAGAGAAAAGAAGTTATCCTTATTTTTTGAATCCTGCATTTTAAAACCGGGCGATACGGCGTCATACGTTGTAAAGTCCGTGTTAAACGTAAAGTTAGTGTCAACCGTATAATCAGCGAAGAAATCATCCGCATAGCCGCTATAAAACGATGTGGGCGCTATGAGCCTGTAAAACGACGCAGCGGAAACATTCCTGATCGACGTTTCGGTCCGGACGTCGAGTACTGGCTGAAACAGGACATTTCCCTTTGTCGACAGGGTATCATTTTCCGATCCGGCAAAAGAAGCAAGCATATCAAATCCAAGACCGTCGACTATAGGGTAAAGCTCTACGGTAAACATATCGAGCGAAGTGGCTCCTATGGAGAGTTTGACGCTTTTCAGATAGAGACGGTTCGTCTGCCTTTTCAGATCGAACGAGGCATCTAATTCCTTGCCAGGGATCATCTTTACATCCACCAGATGGAGTATTCCCTCGGGAAAAAAATTTTCATAGAGTATGTTACCCATGAATTCCAGGAAACCCTGCCGGGCTTTGATTTTCAATGGGTTAAAGGATATCTGCTTTTCATCACCTGATATGTCCGAACGGATGCTGATCCGGGACAGGCCCAGAAAATCGGGAGTGTCAATATCCGATTTTACAACGTAGTCAAGCGTGTTATTTTTAAGGTTGGCGGTTAATTTTCCGTCCGAGGTAACCGATGATTCAAGCCATTTATTATAAGAGTGCAGCGGTCCTGAAAGCGTAATCATGTCCGAGAACCGCATTTTTTCCGTTTCGAATTTTACCATGATGTCTTCCGTATTCAAATCGTACAGGAATTGAACATCGAGGGGAGCCTTGTCCATTATTTTCCGCACATCTATTATATTGTCTTTCAGTGTCACCTGGAATGTCTGCTTTTTCAACGCAAAATACGGGGAGGAAAAGGTGAGAAAATTGACGAATAACTCCGAGTATTGAAGATCGGAATTAAATGTTCCCCTTAACTTGAAATTCGAGAACATCCAGAAATTATCGGTGTTTTCGTCATTAAGAAAAACTATCTTTGATTTCCCCTTCCTGCAGTCCAGTTTTAAAGAGCCGTCCATCGATTCAAAATCAAAAAAGCAGTCGGAAATGTTCATATTGTATTTGTCCGTTGTAATGTCAAAACCAATATTGGAACCGGATATTTTAAAATTGTAGTCGAAAATGCTCAAATCAAGCGGCTGGGCCTCAGAGAGCGCAAACTTGAACAGGGAATTCTCAAGCCTTACTTCGCCGACAGAATCAAGCGGGTCCGGGGAAAACAGGAGCTGGAAAAGGTTATAGGTTACCTGTAATTTTTTAATCCTGTATAAATCGGAATGCAGGTCGGTTTTATCCACTATCCGCAGGTCCCGTATCTCTATCGTCATCAGGATGGAAGGGGATATACTCTGGTAAAGGATTTTTTTATCGAGTTTCTTTTCAAAATAGGTAATCAGGTCCTGCTTGAGAATACCCATTTTCTGCGAGAATTCATTGTCCAGGAGAAAAAAAAGGTAAATTGTGAGGATAATAAGTACCATCCATGCGCAAATCATAAAAACCATCTTGTTCAAACGTATTGTCAGGCCCATAATCCTTCACTGTCCGAAAAACCCTTTTTAAAAAGTATTCCGATTCAAAATCACACATATTACGGGGATTTTTTGAAATTTCCCCATTAATAACCTTTACACAATATTAGTAAAAAATCCAGACCTTGACATATTAATAACAAATATAAAATTGTCCGGATAAAAATAGGTTACAGATATTTTAAAAATCGTCGGTTTTCGTCTTTTTGATTTCCACCATCTTGATATGACGGTCGTCCCTGTCAATGACCTTGTATGATATCCCGTCTTCTTCGAATACCTTCCCGAATCCTGGAATCTCCCCGAGCCGCTCGCAGATGAACCCGCCGATCGTATCAAAAGATCCCTTCTTGATTTTGATGCCGGTCACGTCCTGTAACTCATGGATGTCCGTTATACCCGGGACATGGTAGACCCCCTTGTCAATTTCGATGATCTCTTCATCATATTTGCCGTTTTCTCCCGGAATATAGCCTACAATTTCTGAAGCGATTTCATCCGGCGTGATCATACCTGAAATAATGCCGTATTCATCGGAAAGAAAGGCGATTTCCTGCTCCTTCCGGTTCATTTCAAGGAGAAGGTCCGGAATCCTTTTTGTTTCGGGATAATATACCGCAGGGCGGATATATTCATCTATGGAATTCGCCTGCTTGACCAGCAGGTCCTCGATATCGACGTACCCGACAATATTGTCCGACCGTCCCGTATAGATGATGAAAAACCGGGCCTTTGACTTTTGGAAAAGACTTATCAGGTTGTTGATTCCCGATTCCACAGAACAGTCGGGAATGGAAAAATAGGGAATCATCACTTCCCTGGCCATTTTCTCCTTGAAGTTGAAAATATCGTCCAACACCCTCAGATCAGGCAGGCGGATGCCAGCTTCCCGGCTCATGAGTTTAAGGAGCATTCTCAGGTCCTCGCGTGATTTCGGCATTCTCTTTACCTTATGCTGCCTGAAAACGAACAGGATGACGTTGACCAGGGCATTCAGGAAAACGGCGAGGGGAAGGAAAAGAAAATAGAAAACGACCAATACGGGAGCAAGCCGCACGGTGATCGAATCCGCATAACGCCTCATAAAGGTCTTGGGAATGATTTCCGAAAAAATGAGAAGGACGATACTCAGGGAAAGGCTGGCAAACCACGTGCCCCAGACCGGAATGCCCGCATCCCGGAGGAAACTTTTAAGGAAAACGGCGGCCGATACGATGGCGATATTGGTACCTATCAGTGTTGTGGACAGGAGACGTTCCGGCTTTAACAGGAGAAAATCCGCCGCCATGGCATAAGGGATTTTCTTTTCCTTTTTCGTATACAATAGGAACTGGTCGGCGGAAATAAGGCCCGTTTCCATCCCGGCAAAAAAAGAGGCGAAAATGATGCAGAGCAATATGGCCAAAAGAATCATTTTACCTCCTGTACCATATCCGCACCCCTAAAACCTTATTTTTATCCACCTTGACCACCTCAAATTCGACACCCTGGATGTTAACATTGGTACCCACTTCCGGGATTTCCCCCAGATGTTCAATGATGATTCCGGAGATGGTGCGTTTTTCGGAAACGAATTCCACATCGATCAGGTCCTTCAAAGCGTCGATTTCCATGGCCCCGTCCGCAAAATAACAGTTATCCGCCACTTTCATCACCGCTTCCGGGTTGTTTTCATAAAAGTAGTCCAGCATGTTCTTGACGAGATTATGGAAGGTGATGATGCCGGCCGTTCCGCCGTACTCGTCAATTACCAGCGCAATTTCACTGCCGGATTCCTTTAAATCCACCAAAAGCGCATTGATTTTTTTTGTTTCAGGGATAAGGTAGAACGGCTTCATCACGGAAGTGATCCAATTCTCTTTTTTCAGGCCATACTTGTAGGGGAGAAGGTCCTTGACATCAATATAACCAAGCAGATTGTCGAGATTGTCCCGGTACACGTAAATATACGTTTCATCCATGAAACGCGGATCAGTCCCCACCATTTTAAGCAAAGCCGGAAGTTCCGTTGAAACATCGACACCGTTTAACTCAATCCTCGGACTCATGACGTCCGATGCGGTGTTGTTCTGCAGTTCAAAATACGACTCGAAAAGTTCCAGTTCAAAACGGTTAATGATGCCCGCCTTGTACCCGAATTTTCTTACAAAAGACACCATGTTGCCGAGCAGTTCCTTTTTATCCGTTTCCGTGTGGGGGATATCGGCCATCAGCTTCATCCGGATGGCATTCAGCACGGCGGTAATCGGTCTCAAGCCGGTATGAAGCATCTTTAAAGGCACCGTCGCGAAATTGGCGAATTTGAGGGGATACCGCATGGCTATATTCTTGGGTGTCATTTCTCCGCAAATGAGAATAATGGGAGTCATAATCATTATCGAGAAAAAATCGGGGTCAAAATGACCCAAAAATACCGAAATTTTCTCGGACAGCATGGAAGAAAAAAAATCCGTGGTCAGGACATTGATGATCATGTTCCCCGTCAATATGGTTACCAAGATCTGGTCCGGTGTGGAAAAAATTTTTTTTATGAAATTCGCCTGTTTAATGGAATGCTTTTTTTTAAACGTTTCCCTTTCCAGCTTGTTCATCGAAAAGAGGGCCGTTTCCGTTCCGGAGAAAAAAAAGGAAAAGAAAAGAAACGGAATCATGGAAAGCGATAAAAGGAGTATTTCCAGACTGTCTTTATCCATTGGTACTCATATATTGAGTTTCAAAAAATTTCCTCAACAATAAATTCTCCGATTCAAACATCCTCAAACGGCCGGAGTTTCCAGGTGTTGCCCGCTATTTTAATCAGGCTTTAATTTATCATTACCGTAGATTAACCCTAATTTTATACTTATAGAAATTTTAGTCAAGTGAGTTGCGGCGTGCAGCCCTCAACGGTTTTATCCGGACTGTAGCAAAACCGTTAAGGCAAAAAAGGGACATAAGGAAATTGCAGGCTGATCACCGGTTCTTTTGAATAAATTCAAAAATAATCTTATAATTAATTTTTAATTATGCTATGTTAAAGAAGAAGTCAATTGAAAACAAAAAGTGAAAACATCATGCATATTCCCGATCCCTGGTACAGACTGGACAATGCGGGAAAAATTTTCACATCCGTCGCTTCCGATAAAATGACTACGGTCCACAGGATATCCGTCTCGTTAAAACAGCCTGTGAAGATTACCCCGTTAAGGAATGCCCTTAAAAACATTATTGTACGTTTTCCCTATTTCCGTGTGTATCTTCACAAGGGGTTTTTCTGGTATTACCTGGAAGAAACGGACAGGATACCCGTGATTTTACCCGATACCAGGTCTCCGTGCAGGAAAATAGACATCAAGCGGAAAGGCACTTTTCTTTTCAGGATCAAGGCGTACAATAAAAGGATTGCCGTCGAGTTCTCCCACATATTAACGGATGGGACGGGTTCCTTGACCTTTCTGAAAGCCCTGATAACGGAATACGTGTACCAGGCCTTTGGGCCTTATGACAAAAGTACCGGACCCGAGGAAAGCACTTATGGCATTTTCCGGCCAGGTCAAAAGCCGGATCCCGAAGAATCGGAGGACTCCTTTATAAAACATTATAACAGGGATGCACCCCGGCCCGTTAAAATGACAAGGGCCTTCCATTTGCCGTACAAAAGGGAAGCACCGGGTATCTATAATATTCTGACGGGGATAATGCCCCTGGAAAAAATAAGCGGGATATCAAAAGAAAAAAAAGTGACGATCAATGACCTGATGGTGTCCGTTCTCCTTGCCGCTTTTCAAGAAGTATATTTCCGGCATCACCAATCGGGTTTCAGAAAACCTGCTTTCCCCATACGCGTCATTGTACCGATCAACCTCAGGCGGCTTTTCCCGTCCAGGACCATGAGAAACTTTACGCTATACACTGCCCCGGATATTAACCCCGCGCTGGGAAAATATTCCTTTGATGAAATTTTATCACGGGTCCACTATCTCATTCTTTTGGGAAACAACCGGAAATCGGTTCAGCCGGATATGGCCCGAAACGTCCGGGGGGAAAGAAACCTTATAGTCAGGCTCATCCCGCGTTTTATAAAAGACATTCTCCTTAACACAATATTCAATGCGGTGGGGGAAACCCCCAACACCAGCAGCATTTCAAATCTCGGCATCGTGAACCTCCCGGACAGGATTGCCGAACACATCGAAGGATTCGATTTTATACCGGCACCGGGTCCGAAAACAAAATGCAACTGCGGACTGATCAGCTTCAACGGAAAAATTTTTATCTCTTTTGGACGAAATATCCGGGAAGCGGAAATAGAAAAACATTTTTTTAACATATTGATGAAAATGGGAATTCCATTGAAAATACTGACCAATTAAGGGGGACCTTATGCCATTTTGCACAAAATGCGGCGTGGAAGTGGATGATTTTACCGCAAAATGCCCACTGTGTAACACGCCGATTCAGAAATTACCGGAAAGCGAACAGCCGTCTCTGACAAATTACCCCGTATCCGATCCCGATAAGGGCGCCGACAGGAGGAAGATGGACAAGCACGCCGTTTATTTTGGCTGGATGATACTTTCCGTTGCGCTGTTCACCCCCTTATTCGTTATACTGACAATAGGCATCCAGCTGAATGCCCTGGACACCTGGGCCGGATACCCGGTATTCTCTCTGGTTGCGGCATGGATTTGCGGAACAATAATCTTCTTTTTGAGGAAACGTCCGGTTATTGCTACGACATGCATCATGGTGTCTTTGGGAATTTTATTATTCTGTTTTGATTTTCTCAGGGGCGGGCTCACCTGGTTTTTTCCCGTCGGGCTTCCCCTGCTGCTGCTCTTCTACGTTCTTTCCACCGCGGTGGTTATGGTTTCCACCCGGGTTAAGGAGAAAGGCCTGAATATCGGGGCTTTCATCATGATAGCCTCAGGAATTTTCTGCATCGGGATGGATATACTTTTTTCCGCATACACCTCAAACAAAATCATCCCGACATGGTCTACCATTGTAATATCGGCGCTTTTTCCTCTTGCGCTATTCTTACTGCTCCTTCAATACCTTTTAAAGAAAAAAATAAAATTCAAACGTTTTTTTCATTTATAGCCATACGGAGGCTCTGATATGCTTTTATGGACACTGGAGGAATTACTGGAGAGTCCGGCCGTCATTTTCGACATCCTGAAGGAAAACTGGCAGGCGGATAAAAAAATCGTCAAACAAAAGATCCCGTACGGACCTGTGGAAAATCAATACATACTGGTCTTTTTACCGGACCCGGAAATACGGAAACCCGGTGTTGTCTTTTTCATACACGGCGGAGCCTGGAGACTGTTCAATCCGGAAGCCATGCGGTTCATCGGGTATTTTTTCGCCAGATACGGTTTTCCGACCGTTATGCCCGGGTACAGGCTGGTTCCGAATTACCGTTTTCCCGCACAAATGGAGGACGTGTTTAATGCCTATTTAAAGTATCTCTCAGTTTCCGGTGAATTGGGTTTAAACTCCAAAAAAACAATCCTGGCCGGACAGTCGGCCGGCGGCGAGTTGGCCGGTTTATTGGCCTTTAACAGCAAGGCACAAAGGAAGTTTGGGATAAATTCCGATTTTTTCCGCGGTTTTCTGTCAATCAGCGGCGCATTGGATATTTCAAAGCCCAGCCAGAGCCCCGGTAATGAAAAAATGTACAGGGAATATGCGCAAACGGAAAAGAACCGCCGTGAAGCCAGCCCGCTCCATCATATTACCGGCAGGGAAAAAATTCCGGTTCTGTGCATTCACGGTGACCGGGACCCGGTTGTTGAAATCAACCGCTCGGAATCCTTTATCAATAAAATCAGGGAACAACGAAAAGACCTGGCTGAATTAAGGGTGATCAAAAACAGGCATCATTCCGATTTGGCAAGGGTATTCCTCAATGATTATGAGGAAACCAACCTGTTGATAAATTGGCTGGATGATAAGCTGTCGTAAAGGGATTATATTTCCGGCATATATGGCACCGGTTTAATCATTTTTCGGACTGTCGTCATCCGGTTCATCGGTTATTTGTGCCGGATTTGAATTACCCTTTATCTTCGAATAACCGGAATAAAAAACGATGAAACCTGCCACTACAACAAAACGTGAATTAACCTTAATTTTATAGTTAGCCAAGTGCGCCGGGGCCCTTACCGGATACCGACATTTTCAACACCGCCACGCCTCAAAATTTCCCGCTGAATGAGATAATACGAAAGCTGTCTGGAAAAAGCCATGATACGGATGACGTACTTTTGATCATGATATCCGTAATCAAGCCAGAATTTTTCATGAATCCCAAGATCGGAATAGGTTATTGTTTCATTTACTAATTTATCAATATCAATTTTAATATCATTCAAAGGTTTCTGCAGGTCTTTCGTGCCTTCTTCCAGCAATAGCTGCAGGGTAACCGGCCCGTATCTGCCTATTACATGCCAGAGGGCATTCCTCCCCTCGGAATCAACCGCATTGATATCCGCCCCCGCGTTGAGCAGTATCAGTGCCGTATTATCACCTTCCGAACCGGCGGCGCGTGCTTCCAGTAATTTTTTATCCACCATCGAGGATATTTCTATTATTGCCAACAGATAATCACGTTGTGAAACCTTCGCATCCACGGGGAAGTATTTCCGGAAAAGGGATTGCATCCATTCAAGATCATTCGGCCATACCTTCATCAAGGGAGTTAATCCATTACCCTCATATTGTTCATTCGGGTCAGCACCCACGGACAGTAAATAACGGACAACATCCGGCTTATGATAAGCTACCGCGACATGAAGGGGATACGCACCGTTCTCAAAATATTCCGTAGCCATTTCCGGGTTTGCCTCGATGATTCCGCGGACCTTGTCCAGATCGCCTTTTGACAGAGCATTATAATAGGGGTCACTGGCACAGCCGGATAAAATCAGCAAAATGATTAATACGTAAAAAATAAATATCCTCATTTACATGCCTCCGTTTTAATTAATGTGTATTGGATAACCAGACTTTCATTCTTCCGGATTTTCGTCTTCCGTTTTCAAAGCGATCTGCTTTTCACCGGAACCGCTTTTTATCTTCGAATAACCTGAATAAAATACGATGGAACCCGCCACCACCGTGCTTACCAGCAGAAGCAGAAAACCCGATCCGCTGACGATATTAATCGAAAACGTAATAATAGCAACGGCTATGCCGGCCACCACAAGAGCGGCGCCGATCATTATATTGCGCATTGCCTTTCTTCGTTTCATTATCTGTAAAATTCTACCTTCTTTTTGTTCCATATCCAAATTCACCTCCCCTTACCGGTTCAATCCCGATTTTGCCGATTGTATGAATGGCAACAGGTCCAGTCATTATATACGGATTATATGAAATTTTGCGCCGTGGGGCAACAGGAATCAGGAATCAGGAGTCAGGAATCAGGAGTCAGGAATCAGGAGTCTGTTAGTGGAGAATTTTATGTTGAATATTACAATAAATGTTGATTGAAAATTCACGGTAAATTGACACAATTATAGTTAAATAAGAAGGAGGTTGGTATGGAAATGATTTATGAAGAAGATCAACAGGAATTTCAGGGAAATCAACTTGGTGAAGAACGCACGGTGGTCACTCCCCTTCCTCCTGTCTTTAATACGGATAAAAACAGGGCCGTGCTGTTGTCCCTCTTAAATGATTTAAAGGCCATGCGGGGCGACCTGAAGACCATAAAAAAATACAGTGAATCGTATTCTACATCAAAAAACAGGAAAAAACTGGTCAAGGAAACAAAAGCGGCCGTTCAATCCATTGAGGAAAAGTTAAGCACCTCCCTTTATCGCAGCGCACAAAGCCTGTTTACAGACTACTGGTACAGTCCGCTTTACAATTTTCGTGTTGCCTGCGGGATCAACATGGACCAGATGCGAAGATTTCGTTTCGGAACACGACTCGACGCAAAAATGGATGAAAAAATGACAGTCGCCGGGCTTCGCCTCCAGGAAATCGATATTGCCGGAAATCCTGAAAAGCTGAAAACGATTATCGAGGAAGATATACGGATCCTTGATAAAGAAACAGCCAAAGCAGAGGTGTATCTGAAGAAACTGGACGTGGTTGACAAATACCTTGAGATCCTGGACAGGAGGGACGGGACGCATTACACGATAAAACGAAATCTCCTTACCGTCCCTGTCACCGAACACCAGGTTAATTTCATAGACCGGACAAAAGATTATCTGCATCTCACCATGGATCTTCTTGGGGAAATAAAAAAACAGGCCGGCATCCGGCTGAAAGATATGACGGACGGGAATACGGAATTCAAGGCGGGCTTCTCCATTGAAAACACGATTGACGATTTGGACCGGCTGGCATCCTACGCCAGTTTCAACGGTATGTCGTTACTTACCGGACGGTTTTCAAACAAATACCCGGACAGCCCCTGGGTGAAACCATTTATTCTCAATTCAGGTCCCCTTACGGACAATAAAACGGAGCTTGTCCTTGACAGTATCACAACGCACGAGAACCTGACAAAAGCCATTCCCTTTAAGAACTGGGAATGGGACGTGGAAAAAGCATTATCCACAGAAGAAACAATAGAAAACCTGACAAAAGAAATCGACGTCAAGCTGAAATTTTTAAACGATAAGGTCAAAGGACTTGATGCCTTGTCTACCAAGGTGAAGGCACTGGATAAAGACCCGTCGACACCGCGTTTAAAGGACCCCATTGAAACCCTGGCCAATAAAAAAATGCCAAAGAAATGGACCGCCGGCTTTACGTGGACGGCCAAACCGTCCGATTCGCCGCATTTACAGGCAATGATGGCTTATAAAATGGCCGAACAGGCTATCGATAAAATGCTGGAGCACATGGTCAAGATAAGGGAGTATGCCGTCGAGGCGAGGAATTCGGCGTACACGGATAATGACCGACTGGACTTTACAGAGCGTGCTGAAAAGGAATTTCTCGCCATGGAAAATATCATAAAGTCCACGACATTCAACTCGGTGAGCTTGTTGGATGGAAAAGTTTTGACGCATGAAATTCCGGATCTACAAAAAAAAGTGACCGAAGAATATACGATAGAGATATCGGTTAAATTAAAAAACCGGGATAAGAGCCTGTTTTTGCCTTTCCCGTCCCTGACTCCAGATTCGATGCATATTTCAAGACGGGACATCCAATTAAGTTCCATAGATGAAGCTAACCGTGCCATTGGAATGGCAGACTGGGCAATGATGGTACTACAGGAAGCAAAAAACAATTGTTATTCTCAATTTATCTATCATTCATATGAAAATGATATAGCAGCAACCTGGAATCCGCTTTCAGAAATACCTGAAAAGGGGAAAGTAAAAAAAGTCATAAATGAATTAATCACCAAATTACTACAGGTAACAGACCGCGCGTATTACTATTTATGGGCCGCATCTTCCGGTATCTATACCGAAGAAGACAGAAAAAATATTTACGAGCATGTATTGATAACATGTTCCGCCTTGGCTGATATGGATATTTTTCTGCAAGTTACTGAAAATAACATCGGAGAAGATGAATTATTTTCACCCGTAATCACCAAATTAAAATTATTGAATGAATCGATAAACAATTTTTTTATGGAATTCGAGCCGTCAGATACGGAACGCGAACAGGCAGCCAGCGCCGGAATCATGATGCTGAATATAAAAAAACAGATGGAAAATATTCTCAATGGGATTAAAGCCGGAATTTCCATGGAAGAAGATAAATCAAGCACCGGTGCGGCAATTCTGTTCTCAGAAAAACAGGATACACAAAAAGATTTCCAGATTCTTAAAGGAATTGACCTGGCCCTGGAAATGACGGATAATGCACTGAAGGACATATTCACCCTCATTCACCAGGCAGGGAAGGACGGTACCGGCAAACAAACGTTATCCGCTATTCTAAAAAAAATCAAAGAAAAACAAAATCACATCAGGGCAATCCACGGAACGAAATCGACTAACAACTACAATGCGTTCGACGGAAAGCAGTTCCGCCTAACATTAACTACAGGCGAAACTTTCAGTATTCACCTAACAGCTTACGAATGTCCGGCTTTAAATGATTTAGCCGACGGACGCGCGTTAAGCGACTTATGGGGCATTTATAACACAATGAGCCAGGTCACCTATACCAACCGGCTCAAAACCGGCTATTACCGGAACCTTTACGGGATAAAGCATTATTTTTACAGCTTGAACAGGGAAAATAACAGTGATGCCTTTAAAATAAAGGCGAAAAAGGGACTTTACCGGCTGCTGCAGGAAGCAAAACGGAAAATAATGGAAGGGATGAATATCATTGGTACGCGGATTATCAAGGATGCCTATTTTGAAACGGCGAAAGAATATCTCGCTGAAGCTGTTAAAATCTTCAAAACACTTGCCTATAAGGGGCAACCGGTTTTTATAAGCAGTGGAAGCACCCCGGATTGGGTTCTCCAAGACGTGGAAAGCAACAATGATCCAAACAAAGTGCGGGAAATGCTTCCCCTTATCGATTCATTCTGTTCAGCAGTAACCCAAAACGGGAAGGAACTGTAATATGTGGATAGCTTTCATACCCGCCGTCATTGTTCTTGTATATTTTCTTGCCTTTAAAAGAGGAAAAATCAAAAGCCGTGAAGAAAAATATAAACAGCTGATGCTTTACAAGCTCAAATTATACATGAAAGGCCGGGACGAAGCGTATATCAGAAAAAAACTGATTAACAGATACAAGCAAATGATGGAAATGATTGACTGACAGGGCCGGCATCCGTTACAATCCGGCGAAAACCCTGTAAAGGAACACCATGGAAATACTGGAAAATTTTATCGTACTGGAAGGCCTGGACGGGTCCGGCACCACCACCCAGCTCCAGATGGCTGCTGACCGGCTTAAAAAGACGGGCAAGCCGTATTTTATTACATTTGAACCCACGGAAAGCGGTATAGGCAAAACGATCCGCAATATCCTGAAAGGCAGGGAGATTGCCACCCCCTGGACGATTGCCCTTCTTTTTTCCGCCGACAGATATGAACATGTGTTCCACAAAGAAACGGGTATCAGGACGCGCCATGAAAACGGTGAAATTATCGTCTGCGACAGGTACCTCTTTTCCTCCCTCGCGTACCAGTCCGTCGAGAACGACTATGAACGGGTTTTCAAGCTGAATGCCGATTTTCCCCTGCCGGGCCGCCTCATCTTCATCGATACACCCCTTGACGTATGTCTCAGACGAATGTCAGGGAGGACAGAGAAGGAAATCTTCGAAGAAACGGAATTCCAGAAAAAAGTACTGGACTGTTACAACCGGATTTTAAAGGATTACGCTCATTCCGGCATGCAAATTCACAGGATTGACGGCACGCAGAGCCGGGAGCAGGTGGCCAATTTAGTATGGAAAATTATAGGCTCCCTGCCGATAATGAAAACGTGAAGAAACTGGTTTTATCCTTAATCTGCCTGTTCTCCCTGTTTGCCGTACCGGCATACGGATGGCGTATCCTCTACGCGGAGCAGTACTACAAGCTGTTCCATGACCATTTCTACCGGTATCCGGACGATACGATGGAAAACATCTCTTACCTGGAGGAGGCGCTGAAAGCGGATTTCTGCAATCCCCTCTATGCCCTGGCCAGGATCACCAACAAACAGGAATGGGAACAGTACCGCTACCTCTTTAAAATGCACGTTAACCTGCTTCTCATCCAGCAGTACCTCATCCTGGGAAGCAAGTACAACAAGCAGGTGGCCTACTTTTACAATGCCCCCTGGAAGGAAGCCAACCTGAAAAGCCTGGAACTGGCGGAAAGACCGTTCAGGGTCGCCCTGGATTACTGGACCGAAACCCTGAAGTGGGCTGCCAGGATTCCCCGATTGCGGTTCCACCTGGAACAGATCCAGCATTGGGAGGATGAATGGTTCCGCATCGTGACTAAGGATTTAAACTACCATGAAATCATCAGCGTGCACTTAGCCAGGATTGAAAAGGTCCGCCGGGATTTCCAGAATATGGATGAGAATACGTATTAATCAATACCTGTGCAAATTGTACTCAGGGTCATACGGCTTGTCCGACAGGCGGACAACCTTGCCTACAAAACGCCTGAAGCCCATGTTGACCGCGCTGTAAAGGTACTTGGGCATTGTCTTGTTGGAAATAACCCTTTTTACCATTTTACCCCATTTGAAAAAACTGCCCCAAACGGTATGAAAATGCCTGAGCAGTTCCTGCGGGGTCATGTTGGCCGGTTTGAACACGACGTGCAGGGAATCATAGAGATGCCATTGCTTATGAAGCAGCCTTTTTTCCTTTTCCATCCGATTAAAAAACGGGGTGCCGGGATACGGCGTCAACACGGCGCAACGGGGAAAATCCACACCGATTTCGGCAATCAGGCGGGGCAGCTCCCGGATGCTTTCATGCGTGTCCGTATCAAACCCGATCATGAATGCGCCCACAATCGTGATTCCCTTTTCGTGGAAATTGGTAACAGCTTCCTTGTAACGGTCTACCGTGTTTCTCTTTTTACCTATGGAGTCCAACCCTTCCTGCGAAAACGATTCAAACCCCAAAAAAGACGCGATGCAGCCGCTTTGACGCATCGCTTCCAACAAGTCCGGATCGAACCCCGTGTCCACCGTTGACTGGCATCCCCACCAGACCTTCAGGGGACGGATGGCCTCGTACAGCTCCCGCATATACTCCCTGTCGGACGAAGGACCTGGGTCGAGCAGGATAACGTACTTCGAGCGAAGGGACTTGATTTCCTCCACGACCTCCCCTATGGGGCGGGTGTGTGGTCTTTTACGCCACACGGATTGAATGGTACAGTATTCACAGGTAAAGGTGCACCCCCGGTTGGCAATCACGCTGGGTATGGGCGTGTAACCGCTTCCCGCAACACTCCTATCCGGCACCGGTGACGAGAGGGGTTCCGATCCGTCCTGTTCGTATAACGCCTTCTGCGTGCCGTTTTTGAAATCAAGCAGGAATTGCGGCCACGTCTTTTCCGCCGCGCCGGTAATGACCGTATCGGCGTATTGCGAAGCCTCTTCCGGGTTTAGCGTGGGATGGACTCCGCCCAGTACGACGTGAGCGCCTTTCTTTTTCCAGTACCGGCAGAGGGCGTATGCCCTGGGCGCGGAGGCGGTGCAGCAGGAAATACCGACAACATCGTACAGTTTTCCCCTGTAGTCCCCTTTTTCAATGCCTTCATCCACGATCCTGACACGGGCGTTCAATTCCTTCGGCACGAGGGCGGCCAGGGTGGAAAGCATAACGGGTTCCAGGTTGATGATGCGGTTAATCACTATCCTGGTAGTCGATTTATAATAGATGTCGGATGCTAGTATCAGGAGTATCTTCATTCCCTGTTCCTTATTCTTTCCGTGCGTAATCTTCATATTCACTCCAGTTGGCGACACAGCCATGATGCTGCAGAGGAAACGACTTGGTCTCCACGACAGCCTTGGTCAGGCGGTGCGCGTATAAATAGCCCTTCGGTGTCAGGCGGCCGAAAAAGGCATAGCCGGACATTTGCAGGAACGATATAAACAGGTTCATGTAGAGCGGATAGGAGAGGCGTTTCCCGAGTTTCCTCTCGTAAAGCATCATGCCGAAGCGACGCCAGGCCTCATGCGCTGAAATCTTGACATGACGGTTGACAAAGGCCCTGTGCTTTTTCTCCTCCATGGACTTCAGGTATCCGTCAAGAGGAAGGTTCACCGCCACCCATCCCCGGGTGGATGAAATGCCGCTCGGACCAAACCCCATGTAGTCGCTGCCCAGTTCATCGTAGGAGGAATCGTAAAGGCCCGAATCCCGGCCGAACGTCCAGAGCGTCTTCCTCCTGTAACCTTCCCGCTTCAATCGCCTGTCGGCCTGTTCGATTATCCTGAACTGCACAAGGTCATCCATGGTCTGCCTGTTGATCTGCGTTCCGCGGATCGTCATGACGGGGTAAATGGTCAGCTGGTTGGGGCGCAGACGCAGGATGGCATCCATATCCTTCCTGAAATGGTAGACCTTCTGGTTCTCAAAACCCACCATCATATCAATGTTGACCCACAGCCCGGCCTTTTCCGTCTGTTCAAGGAGCCACGCCGCTTCCCTCACCGTTATTGCTGACCGGTTTTCCCGCTTCAGCAATTCGCGGGAAAAGCTTTCTATGCCGATGCTCACCTTCCTGATACCCATTCCGGCCAGCCCCTTCAAATAGGATTCATCCAGCTGCGCAGGGGATACCTCCATACCGATATTGCGGACACTCACTTTTTTATAAAAGGCGGACAGGATCCTTTCCAGGCTGCCCAGGCTCAGCGTGTTGGGCGTTCCTCCCCCGAAGTACATCCATTTGGGCTGTGCCGAAAAATCCCTGATGGCGATCTCCCGTTCCAGGGCAGCCACATAACGGCCTTCGGATTCCCTATCATACGTTTCCTTGTAATACGGGCAAAACCTGCAGAAAGATCGGCAGAACGGCACATGAACGTAAATGCCGTAATTCTTGTTAAAAGTGTATTCGGGAAACGGGGCAAAATGATACGTGGTGTCCTTGGCCCTGTTCGTGAGAAGGTTGATTGTCTTCCGCGTCCAGAAGGTCTGCCGGGAAGGTGCTATCATTTTCTTTCCATCCTCTTTGATAAAAAAGGCCCCTAATGGTTGTAACCTACCAGAAGGGGCCGGATGCTTGCTGAATTGTCATGCCGCACGGTATCCGTTTAAGACAGGGCATCAATCTGTAATAACCCGCCTTTCCGCTTGGCCACCTTTGCACCCATGGGGCTCATCCGCCGCCCGATCGGTGCAAAGGGTGGGATTCGAACCCACGATCGATTATGCCCGCGCCCTGCCGTTTGATTGCGGCAACAGCAAGAATGCTTAAATTAGAGGAATAATCTAAGCCTGATTTGAACGTGATACCGCGTCTGCCGTTCCGCCATCCCCACCCGATTGCGGGGAGCAGGATTCGAACCTGCACGGGCCCCTCAACCCGTATCACCATTCATTTTTAGTCTAAGACTGAGTTTAAACTTAGGGTCTTTGAGGGGTTGCCCCCAAAAAGACTTCCTCTTTTATTCAAATAAATATTTTAAAATCCGGTCACCGTATTCCGACTTGCCGATCTCCGTATTATTCGCTTCCTCCCTGGCGAATTTAACCGCCTTTTGCAGGTTTCTCACCTTTTCCAGAAGGGCATCTTTCTCTTTCTTTGAGATGGCGCCCGAAAATTTCACCGTGTGCCAGTACCCGACCGGCTTGTCGATGTAAATAAGCTCGGTCTGGGCCGGATGCTTGTCCGTGGCCTCGTATTTCACGATGACCTGCGGCTCTTTTTTCGTCCGGATACTTTTCTTCTCCTCGCTTATATAGCAGTTAGCCTCCGCATTAAAGGTCCATTTTTCCGACGGGTCCAGAACGGGGAGCGTGTTGATGAACGTGTTGAGGTCTTCCAGCTGTTTTTCCAGAAACAGCATATGGGTAACCGGAACTTCCTCCAGCAATGTTTTGCCGTCAACCACTATGTTGGCCCTGGCTACGCAATTGGCCAGGTCCTGGGTGGCGACTATGTTGAACATGTCCTTTAACGCATCCGTCACCTCCGCAATGGCATTCTTTACCGTTACCTGGACATACTTCTCATCCTTGGGAAGCTGTTCGCCCTCCTCATCCATCGGTTCATATGTTTTTGAAATGCCTGAAAAAAGGGCATCCTTGTCGAGTTTCTGGTATATCGAAGTGAGCACCTTCTTGGCCCGGCTCTTTTCCCCGTTGCCTATGGCGATTATCTGGTTCAGTTTAATTTGTCTTCCAGCCATTGAGTGACCTCCAATACTCCTGTTTCCAATGAAGTTTAGTCCATCCCGGTTGATTTGTCAAAAGAAGCGGATGAGGTTTTGATCGACTACAAGCAGGCGTATTCCCACTAGAACGGGAGGTAGTGTTCATCGGACATCGCTTCCCAGGGGCTTCCCGATAAATCAAATTCGTCAACAAGCGCTTTCAACACTTTCTTATGCAATTGAACGCCGTGATAGATCCTGAAGGTACCTTCCGCCTTGAGGAAAACAATGCGGCCACGCGGAACCGAATCGTATTCTTCGATGTCACGGAGCACGGGGATTTTCGCCCTCACTTCCTCCCAGGTATCGAAATGCGAATACCGGGAATCAATGGAGATTTCCGTTTCTATTTCAGGCGATGGAAGTTCCTTTTTGGTAAAGAGCAGATTGTCTTCAAGATACCAGAATATCCCGACAAAAGGCATTGTTTCCCCGTTTATATACTATAAAATATTTTCAATGAAAAAGCACATGAGCGCCGCGAAGATTTCCAGTTTTTGATTTAGTGAACAAACCTTGATCTAAAACATCCATTTTATAAAAAATAAAACTTGTGTTTTTACCAAATCAATTATATAATACTAATTAGTTAGTTGATTCTAAAATCCAACTAACAAAAAACTTTATTCGGCATTTTCATCTGGCGGGAAAAAAAACCAAACATCCCCATCATTCCTGTCGGGAAAGGAGGTGCGATGGTCTAATAATCACATGTAACGATTCAAGCCTCTGTTTTATAGATGACCTGAAGAGTTACCGTGGATTCTTTATACGGGAATCCACCAAAAGGGAATTACAAAATGGGAATTAAATGAAAGGAAAATTAAAATGCCTCTAAAGAAAAAAAGTTTTATTTTTTGCCTGGCCTTATTATTAATGCTCATTACGACGGTCCTCAATGCCGCCGAATGGGCACCCTACACGTATTATTCGGCCGGGACCGTGGTAACCTACAATGGAGCGAGTTACACATGCCGGCAATCCCATACTTCACTGCCGGGATGGGAACCATCCAATGTGCCTGCGTTATGGATTGCAGGAGGCACCTCTGCCACGGCCACTCCGACACAGGCGGTTGCCACATCTACACCGACATGGACGCAGTCAGTCAACACTTCAACCCCGACACGGACACAGGCGGTTTCAACCTCGACACCGACACCCACGCAAGGGACCACCCTTGTTGACATAACCAACCTGCCCGGCACCATTTCGGCGCAATACACTGATTCACCCTCCGGGGAAGACATCAACAAATTGATCGACAATTCCTCTTCCACCAAATACCTGACCTTCCACGCATCCGGATGGGTCCAGTTCTCGCAGACAACCACATCCGTCATTACGCAGTACACAATAACATCCGCCAATGACGCGGCCGAAAGGGACCCGTATACATGGTCCCTCCAGGGTTCGAACAACGGCTCCACCTGGACAACCATTGATTCACGAAGCGGCGAGGACTTCCCCAACAGGTTCCAGACGCGGTCATTCACATTTGCCAACTCAACCGCCTACACCTATTACAGGATGAACATGTCGAACAATTCCGGGACGATTCTCCAACTGGCCGAATGGGAACTCTGGGGAACAACCGGCGGAACCGTTAATACACCTACCCCCAGCAACACATCGGTGACGGTCAATACGCCGACACCCGTAACGAATCTTGTGGATATAACGAACCTGGCCGGAACCGTTTCCGCCCAGTATTACGATTCACCATCCGGCGAGGAAATTGATAAATTGATCGATAATTCCTCTTCCACAAAATACCTGACATTCCACGCTTCGGGATGGGTGCAACTCTCGCAAACCTCCCTGTCCGTGGTTACCCAGTACACCATTACCTCGGCAAACGACGCTGCCGAAAGGGACCCGTATACGTGGACCCTGCAGGGTTCGACGAACGGTTCCAGCTGGGTTACCCTCGATTCGCGAAGCGGCGAGGACTTCCCCAACAGGTTCCAGCTGAGGACATTCACTTTCTCCAACTCAACATCCTACAACTACTACCGGCTGAACATGACGAACAACTCGGGAACGATTCTCCAACTGGCCGAATGGGAACTCTGGGGCACGGTAACCGGTTCGGTTACCGCGACACCAACAAGTCCCACCCAGAACACAGCAACCCCAACAGCCACACCGACGAGAACCCCGACGCCTGCCGGAAACGTCAGCGTTAAACGCATTGTCGGGTACTACACCGAATGGAGCATCTATTCGGCGCATAACATGTATTACCCCTCCAACATACCGTGGAATTCCATAACGCACGTGCTGTATGCCTTCGCGCGGACCTCCGGCGGCCAGATTGCCCTCTTCGATTCATGGGCTGCCACCGGATCGGTCGTGGACGGATATGCCGGCACGTTCGGCTCGTTCGCCGTACAAAAGGCGGCTCACCCGGAGGTGAAAATACTTATCTCAGTGGGCGGCTGGACGCTATCAGGTGAATTCCACACCATAGCCAGCACGGATGCCACACGAAACGCGTTTGCCGACAGCTGCGTCGCGTTCCTCAATACCTACCCGTTCTTCGACGGTGTTGACATTGACTGGGAATACCCAGGCATACCGAGGGACCCCGACCTTGTCGACAATCCCAATGACACTGGCAACCCCGCTGGACCGGAAGACAAGCAAAACTGGACGCTGCTTCTCCAGACCATGCGCAGCAAACTGCCTGCGGGCAAACTCCTCACCATTGCCGGACCGGCCGGTTATGACAAGATGGTATTCCAGGATCCC
>JAFGKU010000180.1 GCA_016928415.1 Spirochaetales bacterium | reverse complement strand
TTGGTTCTGGAGTTTATAATTATTGGGTTAGATTTTTGAATGAGGCATTCATAGCTTTTGGGTTAGAATTTTGGATGAGGCAATACGATCCCTTTTATTGATTAAAAAAGGCTGTAAAATCAGCGTTTCCTGCAACAGGGGGATTGATATGATTTTCATGCAATGTTACTTTCTATCAGTTAAGGAGATATTATGTCCGAGAAAAATACCAATAAAAAGAAGCAAAAAGCGAGAAAAGCGCTTCGGCTGATTATATTAATCATTTTCCTGTTATTTTCCACTGCCATCGGCCTGCTTCACCAGTACGGTAAAAACTGGATCCCCGTAGGTGTGGATGCCCTTTGTCCTTTCGGTGGTATTGAGAGCGCATACGCCCTTATTACCTCGGGTGAAATGCTTCCTAGAATAGCCCTTTCAAGCTTTATACTTCTCGGGGCCATAGTCATTATCGCCGTTATTTTCAGACGGTCTTTTTGCGGCAATGTATGCGCGCTGGGGACGCTGCAGGAACTTTTCGGCCGGCTGGGCCGCCTTATCTTTAAAAAAAGGCCGGTCATGCCTTCCGGAATCGACAAGCCCCTCCGCTATCTCAAATACCTCGTTCTCCTGGCCATAGTGGTTTTTTCGGCTATTTACGCCACCCTTATCATCCGGCCCTTTGATCCATGGGCCGCCTACCATCACCTGTTATCACCCGAATTATTCAGCGAATTTCTCGTGGGATTCTTCATTCTGGCGGCAAGCCTGCTGCTGAGTGTGGTTTTCGACAGGTTCTTCTGTAAATACCTCTGCCCCATGGGTGGATTTCTCGGTATAATCTCAAAAATCGGCCTCTTTAAAGTTAAAAGGAACAAGGGAACATGCATTGACTGCATGGCCTGCAACAAGGCCTGCCCTGTCAATATACCCGTTCAATCCCTGGAAAAGGTTACCACGGCCGAATGCATCCAGTGCATGGAATGCATCAACAGCTGCCCCGTAAAAAACACACTCTACAATGAGGGCCCGTCTAAAAAGCGTATCTCTCCCACCCTCTTGATCGGGATTTCCGTACTGATTTTTGCAGCCGTGGTAGGCAGCACGACCCTGACCGGAACCTTTAAATGGGGGGAAGTCTCCATCGAAGAAGGCCTGAAAAAAACGGGGGAACTGGACCCTGATACCATAACGGGGAGAAATACATTCAGGCAGGTTTCGGAGCTATCCGGGATTCCCAAAGAGGCATTCATCGAACGTTTCGGCCTTTCAGGCGACGAATTTGACGCTCCCATCCGGGAATCGGCCCACAAGGAAGGATCCACTTTTGATACGGATGACGTCAAGGAGTTTGTCCGGGAAAAAATGCAACGTTAGGGTTAAATAATTTAAATTTTTTCTTATTCTGTCGATCATAAAATATATGATGATAGCCCTGTACAGGATAGATACCAAAGGCCGCGGACAGTATTATTACCTTCATGATTACCAGGGAAACCTGTTTTCCCCCTACAGCTTTACCACCGTCTGGGGCAAGGAAATGGCAAAAGGAAGGGAAAAACTCTATACTTTCCAGACACGGTTTGAAATGGACGCCAAGCTGAAGGATTTGTTCGGCGTCAAGGTGGCGGAAGGATACAAGGTCCTGTACGCCTATCCGCATCAGAATTTTTACCAGCACCTGTTTTCCCACCTCTCAAGGGAACAGGCTTCCTGAAACCAGTCACTTGATTAGTTACTATTCAGGTTATTTTTAAGCTTTTAATTGCCTTTTATTTCACATACAAAAGCTAGATACCTTGATCAAATAAACAACATCATTCATAATCCGGTCAATATGAAACGATTTGAAGAATTATTTGACGAACTGCGGCAAAAAACCGCAGTGAAGGATCCCTCTTCACGGACGGTAAAGGAAATTGATGCGGGTATCGATTTTATAGGGAAAAAGCTCGTGGAAGAAGCGGCCGAATCATGGATGGCGGCCAGGCACGAAGGAAAACAACGGACAGCGGAAGAGTTGTCCCAGCTCCTCTACCACATCCAGGTAATGATTATCGCCAGCGGCCTCACACTGGAAGATGTTTATAAATACCTATAACCGACTTAATGCCGCTAATGTACATTAAAAACCAGCTTAATGGACTTGATGCACATTAAAAACAAGGAGAAGAAAATGTTAAGGATAGCCTTGCCGAACAAGGGAGCGTTATCGGATGACGCCGTACTCATTGCCAGGGAAGCGGGATACAAATGCAAAAGAACGGGCCGGGAACTCCTCATTACCGATACGGAGCACAGGATCGATTTCTTTTTCCTGCGGCCCAGGGATATTGCCGTTTACATCAGCAACGGGATCCTTGACCTGGGAATAACGGGCAGGGATCTTGCCGTGGATTCAAACGTGCATTATACGGAACTTCTGGCATTGAATTTTGGGCACTCCTCTTTTTATTACGCTGTCCCCCAAAAAAGCGGCCTGGGCCTTAAATCATTTGAGGGAAAAACAATCGCCACTTCCTACCCCAATATTGTCCGGAATGATCTAAAGAAAAGGCATATAAAGGCGGGTGTCGTCAAACTGGACGGCGCCGTTGAAATCTCGGTACAGCTCGGTGTAGCCCAGGTCATAGCTGACGTGGTGGAATCCGGCCGCACACTGAAGGAAGCGGGACTCAGGACATTGGGAGAGCCCATCCTCAAATCCGAGGCAATCGTCATTGCGAGGAATAAGGACATTCTGAAAAACAGGGAAGTAGTGCGGTTCCTGGACAGGTTGAAAGGTATTGTTCTTGCCAGGGAATACGTCATGGTCGAATACGACATCCCCGACCACCTTCTTGAAAAAGCCTGCCGGCTTACGCCGGGTATAGAATCACCCACAGTATCTCCCTTGAACGAACAGGGTTGGAAAGCGGTGAAAGCGATGACCAGAAAGAACGATATGAACCGGATTATCGACGACCTTTCCTCATTAGGCGCCAGGGGAATACTGGTCACCGATATCAGAACCTGCCGTATCTGACCCGCCGTACCGTCAGAAGGGCCGGCGGCGTTTGGATTTTTCATGCCTGATTTCAGAAAAAATTCCCCTTACATGGCTTTCGTCTATCAGCTCGCGTTCAAGGTCTTCTTTCAATTCGGCGAGATATACCTCTTCCATATTGTATAATTCTTTTTCCAGTTTCCCGCTCCAGACATAATGGGTGAGGGCATGGACCTGCCTGGAATATTCCAGGAATTTCAATGCCATCTGTTTGCTTAAGTACCAGCGAATATCATCAATTTCCAGTTCATATTCCTTGAGTAAACGTTCTATCATGATGTCTCACTATAACCTTTCCTGACATTTTAAACCAGTTGTTTCCCGGCCGAAGGCGTATTTTTAATAATCTGCTAAAATAAAATCAGCTGTAACATATTGACACTTACACAGTAAAGGTGTAGTATTTTATTGAAATGTATAGAAACAGTGCGAAGTTATTGCTAAACGGCCTCCTCCTTAGTGGCGGGCTCTTAAACCTTACGATTAAGAGCTCAGTAGGTGGATTGCCCGTTGAAAGGCGCAATCAGGCACTGTAAGTAAGTGTTCAAAGGCAATTATGCCCGCTACTGAGTTTTCTCGGCAGCGGGCTTTTTTTTTATAAGAAACTCTATTTGAGTTTCAGTGTCCTGTGCGTAGGCAAGAAACGCTTTAGCGTTTCGGTGTAAGCAAAAATACGGACCGTCAGGGTCTGGAACATTTATATTATTATGGAGGACTTTATGCCAAAGTACACACCTTTTCCCAAGGTCAGTTTACCTGACAGAAAGTGGCCCGAGGCCGCAATCACTCACACACCCATCTGGTGCAGCGTGGACCTGAGGGACGGCAACCAGGCACTCGCCGAACCGATGAGCGTTGAAGAAAAACTGAAAATGTTCCAGCTCCTTCTGGACATTGGAATAAAACAGATAGAAGTGGGCTTCCCTTCCGCTTCCCAGATAGAATACGACTTTACCCGTCTGCTGATAGAAAGGAACCTCATCCCCGATGACGTGTATATACAGGTGTTGACGCAGGCGCGTGAACACCTTATCAGGAAAACATTTGAAAGCCTGAAGGGGGCGAAGAAGGCGATTGTCCATCTCTACAATTCGACGTCGCCCCTGCAGCGGAAGGTGACGTTTAAAATGTCAAAAGACGAGATCAAAGGTATCGCGGTGAACGGAACAAAAATAGTGAAATCGCTGGTGCCGACGCTTCCCGATTGCGACGTCAGGTTCGAATACTCGCCGGAGAGTTTTTCCGGGACGGAAGTGGACTATGCCCTTGAAGTATGCGAGGCGGTTATGGACGCATGGGAACCGACCGAAGAGAAGAAGATCATACTTAACCTGCCTGATACGGTGCAGACAGCAACCCCGAACATTTACGCGGACCAGGTGGAATGGTTCTGCTCCCATATGAAAAACCGCAAGTTAGCGGTCATCAGCCTTCACACGCATAACGACAGGAGCTGCGGGGTCGCCAGTACCGAACTGGGGATGCTGGCCGGCGCGGAAAGGGTTGAAGGCACCCTGTTCGGCAATGGCGAACGTACCGGCAACGTAGACCTGATAACGGTCGCCCTGAACATGTATGCGCAGGGCGTGGACCACGGGTTGAACTTAAGGAACCTGCCGGAAATAATAGAGACTTACAAGCGTAACACGGGAATGGACATCCACCCGAGGCATCCATATGCCGGTGAACTCGTGTTCACCGCCTTTTCGGGCTCGCACCAGGATGCCATTAAAAAGGGGCTGGACCTCCGTGAAAAAAAGGAAAACCCAGAAGACGCCGAGTGGGAAGTTCCCTACCTTCCGATTGACCCCAAGGATATAGGCCGCACCTACGAAGCCATTATCAGAATAAACAGCCAGAGTGGCAAGGGCGGGGTGGCTTACGTCATGGGGCATGAATTCGGATACGAATTGCCGAAAAACATGCACCCCGAAATAGGCGCCCTCGTCAATAAGGAAGCGGACAGGCTGGGCCGCGAACTGCAGGCAGAGGAAGTATTAGCGCTTTTCAAAAAGGAATTCTTGAACAGGGATGCTCCCCTCAAGCTCCTGGACTTTACCATCCTGTCAAGTAAAATCAAGGAGCATAAACTCTCCTGCACGGCGAAGGTTGAATACAATGGGAAGCCGTATACGCTGGAAGGTCTGGGCAATGGTCCCATCAGCGCGTTCGTGCATGCCCTGGACAAGATGGGATGGTTCACGTTCAAACTTCTCGATTTTCACGAGGATGCCATCGGGTCGGGTTCGGAAACCGAGGCCATAGGATACATCAATGTAGAACTGAACGGCAAACAAAGGGCCTGGGGATGCGGTCTTGACACGGATATCAACGTGTCCGGCTTGAGGGCCCTGATAAGCGCGATAAACAGGGCTTCTATTCAGGCTTAGCCCAGGCGACGGCGTTAATGAGAATCTGCTGGAAACTGCGGTTTTGAATCTGGTCCGGTCCATGACCCAGGGCCAGGTAAAAGACTTTTCCGCGGCCGTACGGTTTGACCCAGGCCACCGGCCGTTCAAAGCCCAGGTAGTGGCAGGAAAGAACCGTGTCAAACGGTGAATACGGTTCCAGCAGGTAGAGTTCATCGGCCATCCTGAAGTTTTCAATGTTTTTCATGACGGGATGGCCGGCCGCCGTCACACAAAATTCGTACTCGGGGCCGAATTCCGGATGGGTCAGGAATTTGGCGCCTAACATCCTTAGATAGGCCTGTGAATCCTGGAAGGAGCAGCTGGCCGTATGGATGCCGATGAGCCCCTTCGGCTTGCCCGTGTCCCCCCACTCCGCCCCGATGACGGACTTAAGCAGCCCTGACTCCTGGTCCGGGGAAAGCGACCGGCCCACCGTGTTCAGCATGATGACGTCATAATCCTTGACATTGGGCGGCAGGAAACTGTCCAGGTCCGTTGTAACGGTCACGGAAAATCCCGCCTTTTCCAGGAAACCGCTGTAAAGAGGGCTTGTTACCAGGTGATCGTGATACTGCCTGTCGATTCCCGTTACAAAAAGTATGCTGGTTTTTTCTTCCGCCACTTGGATCCTCCTTACCAGTTCATTTTCTTCGCATCCGAATCGACATAAACGGGATCCTTGAGGGTCCAGGTTTTCAATACCGTTTCCACAACTTTTTCGGCCGCGACATCGGGCGTGATGGGGGCTTCGCTCCCGCCCATATCCGAACTGAACCAGCCCGGGTGAACGGCCAGTACTTTGACATTGTCGTTTTTAAGCCTGTTCTGCAGTATTTGCGACATCATGTTGAGAGCCGCTTTCGACATGCAGTACCCGTAACCCGAGGTTCTCCAGGCGTCCTGGATGGACCCCGCTTCCGAAGAGATGCTGACGATGAGTTTCCTTCGGGACGCCAGTACAAGGGGAATGAACGTCCTGATGAGCCTCAGCGGTCCCACGGAATTCACGTTAAGCGTTTCAAGGATTTTATCCGGATCAATATCGGTAAAGGAGTCGGTTACCGAAGCCTCCAGGTGAACGGCGGCATTACTGATGAGGATATCTATCGATGATGCCTTTTTCCTGATTTCATTAAGAACGGATTCCAGTTCAGGCATATTCCGTACATCCGCCCTGTAAAAGAACAGCGAATCATGATATTCTTCCCGCAGAGCCTTAAGCGATTCTGATTCCGACCTGTTTATCGAATGTACGTTGAAGCCCTTTGACAGGAATATCCGTGTCATTGAAAGACCCAGGCCCCTGTTGGCCCCTGTAATTAAAATATTTTCACGCATGCATTGCCTTCCTTATGCGAAATGGTCGTATCCCTTTTTCAGGGGCTGGTTTTCTCCGTCAACGGAGATGTAAATACCCCTGTCCGCGGAGAGTATCTCCCCCACGGCGGTAAAATCATTGAACTTTTTATTTAATTGCGGAATGTTCCCCGGGTCCATGGTAAACAACAGTTCAAAATCCTCGCCGCCGTACAACGCGAAGTCGTACGGGTCAAGACCCGTCTTTTCTGCGGCATCGAGTGTTTCCGCCGACATAGGGATGACGGACCGGTCTATGCGGGCGCCTGTGCCGCTTTGCCGGCATATATGCGTTACTTCGCTGGCCAAACCGTCGCTTACGTCTATCATGGCATTGGCATACCCGGCTATGGCCGCCGCCTCGGCCGCGGTCCGGCAGCGCGGTGAAACATGGGCATCGATATAACCCTGTTTTCCCTGCAACAGAAGCTTGAGCCCGGCCGTACTGCCGCCCAGGCGGCCGGTCACGCATATAATGTCACCCGGTTTTGCCCCGGAGCGGTAGCGAATCCCCTTCTTGTCCACCTTTCCGACCAAAGTAAGGTTGAACACGTACTCGGTGCCGTGGGTCGTGTCACCGCCCAACAGGGTTACCGAATGCCGTTTGAAGGAAGCGAGGAGCCCCTTGTAAAAATCATCCATGAATTCAACGGTCGTATCACGCAGAAGGGACATCGAAATAAAGGCATAGAGGGGGCTTCCCCCCATGGCCAGTATATCGGAAACGTTTGACTCGGAAAGTTTCCATCCCGTCTGGCCGGGTGAAAACCATTTCAAATTAAAGTGGTCGTTTTCAACCATCATGTCCGTTGTGACGAGGAGATATTCGCTGTCGGAATAATCAAGCACGGCGCAGTCATCGCCGGCTCCTTTAACGACGCCCGGGGGCAGGCCAATGTTTGAAGTTACATGTTTGATAAATTCAAATTCACCGCCTAAATCGCCCAGTTTCATCCCGAGTACTTGGCCCTTTCCTCTTTGTTGACTTTTGCCGAGCAGTAATCGCCGCACATGGTGCAGACCTCCGAAGAATCCTTCAGGTCCGTTTCCATGAACGTTTCAACTTTTTCCGGGTTCAGGGCCAGTTCCTTCATTCCCTTCCAGTCAAGGTTGCTCCTTGCCCTGGACATGGCATCGTCCCTGTCACGGGCGCCTTTAATACCCCGCGCTATATCGGCCGCGTGGGCCGCTATCCTGGAGGCAATGACGCCGTCAATCACGTGCTCCAGGTCGGGCAGCCCCAGGTGTTCCTTCGGCGTCAGGTAACAGAGAAAATCGGCCCCGTAAGCAGCGGCCACTGCGCCGCCTATCGCACCCGCTATGTGGTCATACCCGGGGGATATGTCCGTTACGAGCGGACCAAGAACATAAAAAGGCGCCCCGTTGCAGTACTTCTTCTGCAAATCGATGTTTTCCTTTATCTGGTCCAGAGGCACGTGCCCGGGACCTTCAATCATTACCTGGACACCCGCCGCCAGCGACCGCTGCGCCAGTTCACCCAGAACCTTGAGCTCGTGCAGCTGGGCGGAATCGGTGGCATCGGCAAGGCAACCAGGCCGCAGGCCGTCTCCCAGGCTCAACACGACATCATGTTCCCTGGCCATGTCCAGGATGGCGTCGAATTCGGTGTACAAAGGGTTTTCCTTGTCATGATGCAGCATCCATTTTACCAGGAAACTGCCGCCGCGGGAAACGACGCCCATGATGCGGTCTTTAAGAAGCGGGATGCCTTCTTTCAGCAGGCCGGCATGAATCGTGATGAAATCCACTCCGGATGCAATATGTTTTCTGATGGATTCAAGAAAATCGGACGCGGTAACGCCCTTTATTTCCTTTTTCTCCGTTATCACCTGGTAGATGGGAACCGTCCCTATTGGAACGGAAGATGATTCTATGATAGTCCTGCGGACGGTGTCTATATCCCCGCCTGTACTCAAATCCATGACCGTGTCGGCCCCGTAGCGGATGGAAGCGGCCAGTTTTTCCAGCTCAGGCTCAAGCTCGCAGTGGAAAACGGACGTGCCTATGTTGGCGTTTACCTTTATTCCAAGGCCGCGGCCTATTCCCACCGGGCGGCACTCATGCAGGTCGCTTTTTACCACCACCGTGCGGCCGTTACTGATGTCTTCCATAAGTTTTTCGGCGGTAACGGTTTCCCGGGAAGCCACTTCCACCATTTCCGGGGTGATGTTTCCCTTATTGGCATTCTCTATCTGCGTCATAGCATCTTGCTCCTATAAGGCACCTCTAAAAACCACCTTTTAAGGCAGCATCCCGATTATAATATTTAGTTAATCGGGGTTTTTAGAGGTGCCCAGATTAAATATCTGGTTTTCAAAGGTCCTCTATAACTTTACTGCTTCTTCGAATTTGATGTCAAAGGCAACGACTCCGATCATTATATCGTTTTTATCCCACACGGGAGTGGAAACGGTAATGCAGAGGCGGTCGGTGAACCTTGAAACATAAAGGTCCGTGACATGTATTTTCCCGTTTTCTATCGGTTTGATGAACCATTCGGATGAGGTGAAGTCGTCGTTCGTAAAATTCAGGTACTTGTTCTTGTCCCTTACCTGGGTTATGTTGTGGACCATCCTGTGTCCCTTTGTATCTGTGAATAAAATGAGCTGTATATACGGATTTTCCTCTATCACTTTCTGAAGAAGCTTTTCTATCCTGTTTTCATCCAGGCTCCGGATATCTTCGTGCATCTGGAGCGGTTTGATGACGTCCTCGGCAACGAGGAATACCCTCTGCTTGAGAACGTCGAATTCGCTTTTAAAGTTGTCGGGAAGGAATTTTTTGGCCAGCCAGGTCATTTCCTCATCCGAAATACAGGTAGTGCGCCCCATTTCATACTGGTCCAGAACCCAGTCATAAATTTTCTTGATGCCCGGATGATGTTTTTCAATCCTTTCCTGCTCTGCCATGCCCATCTGGGCGTTCAGCCACCAGGCAATTCCCGCTATCCCGGACTTGTCCGTGATCTGCACGCCGATGGGCCTGTTTAAAAGCTTGCCCGTGTTGAAGATGTTGTAGATTTCTTCATTTTTAATCACGCCGTCCGCGTGAATGCCCGCACGGGTAATGTTGAAATTCTTGCCGACGAACGGATGTTTGGATGAAATTTTATAATGGATATTTTCTTCAAAATACCTGGCTAAATCCGTGATAACCGTCGTGTCCACCCGGGGATCGGAACCTTTAAGGGAAAGGTACTCGATGACAAGGGCTTCAAGCGGGGAATTCCCCGTTCTTTCTCCCATGCCGAAAATGGCTGAATTCACGGCGGCGGAACCGTACAGCCACGCGGCCGAGCTGTTGGCATGAACCTTTTGAAAATCATTGTGGCCGTGCCATTCCAGACATTCGGAAGGCACCCCGGCGTCATGCGTCATGGCATGGAGAAGTTTGGGCACCGAGCGGGGAAGGATGGCGGCTGGATTGTGGTCCCCGTACCCCAGCGTATCGCACAGCCGTATCTTTATGTTTATCCTGCTTTCATCCCTCAGCCTCATGAGTTCCTGGGCAAAGGGGACGACAAAGCCATGGATATCCGCACGGGTAATGTCCTCGAAATGGCACCGGGGTATGATGCCCACTTCAAGAGCCTGCTTTACAATGGAGAGATATTTCTCGAGGATTTCACCCCGGTTGGAATTCAATTTCAGGAAAATATGGTAGTCGGAAGCGGATGTCAAAATACCCGTTTCCTTGAGACCCATCTCTTTAACAAGCTTGAAATCCGCCGCCACCGCCCGGATCCAGCCCGTAACTTCCGGGTACCGGAAACCGAGTGCCAGGCATTCCTCGACCGCCTTCCTGTCTTTATCACTGTAGAGGAAAAATTCACATTGGTGGACAAGCCCCGATTCACCGGTCAGCTTGTGAAAAAGCGTGTAAATGTCCACAATCTGCTTGACGGAAAGGGGAGGAATGGCCTGTTGGCCGTCCCTGAAAGTGGTGTCGGTAATCCATATTTTTTCAGGCAGGTTTATGGGAACAATGACATTATCATATAAAAGCCGCGGCGGCGCATCATAAGGGAAAACCTCCCTCAGCAAATTGGGCTGGAGCACATTACTCAAGGGTATTTTCTTGACGGGCAGAGACCAGCTGTCGTTTTGCATGAGGGCATCCTTTCCTCTCGTATATTAACATCAATTTACCATAAGGAATGCAAAAAGGCAATATTACTGGTTTTCTGCAACCTTCTTAATATATAAGCACCTCTAAAAACCACCCTAAAAACAACCTTCCGAATCATAATTTTTATAAAATTGGGGTTTTAAGAGGTTGCCCAGGATAAAACGAAACTTTTAGTGGTCCCCTTTATCGTGCTTCCTGTAGAACTGGAGGCGCATGGCAATGATAATGACCATGGCCAGGAGGGGCAGCAACGCATAGATGAAAATGATAAGATTGAGGGGTGATTTCCTCACCACCCTGATTTCCCTCTCGCTGAAGGGATACTCATCCCCCTTCTCATCCCTGAGCATGAATCCGATGGATTTCGAATTCCTGTCAATGGGCACGAGGAATGCCTTGAGGTCCGGATTCCGGTCCAGGTGCTTTTCCGGATCATACGGTACTATTTTATAACCGAAACCCCTGGTTTTAATCTGTTCAACAACGTACTCCTTTTCGGGAATTTTTTCCGTGCTCCCGTCCCCGGATTTGACATCAAATTCGGCATTGGGCACCTGTTGGATCTCCTCCCACCGGTAGATGTTGGCGTTTCCCTTGCTGTCATTAATGACAAGCCGGTTGTAGTAGAGGTCGTTGAATTCATCCTGAAAAAAAGGCTTTATATACAGGTTCGTTGTTCCGTTCACGTAGAGAACGGAGGAAGGGGTCTGCGATTTGTCCGGTATTGTCCACTTGTCTTCGGGAAAAATCTCATATCCTATACCTTCGGAGCGCCTTTTATTGAAAACGACGACTTTCTTTTCCGAGTTCTCCATGACATTTCCGTCCGCGTTTACAAAACGGATAAGGTATTCGCCTTCCTTCAGGTTGAGAACGAATGCCTTTCGTAATGGATAGACAAAGTATTCCAATGGTTCGGGTTTGACGGGAGGCTTCATGGCCTCCACCTCGGCAAGCAGTTTCTGGATGTCATGGCCCGCCTCACGTTCCTTTTTTATGTTTATCAGCCTGGCATCCTTCAGTTTACGGTAGAACTGGTACTGCATGTTATAATCTTCCATGGCATTCTGAAGTTCCGTATACTTCCGGTTGAAATTTTCGACTTCAGCCGCAGCCGCATCATCGGTCAGGACCTTCCAGTTCACCTCGTATTCACCGGCCTGGTTATAATACGTGAAATCCTGGAAACCGAGTTTTTTCGTTTGAATGCCGGGTCCCGACACTTCCAGGAAACCCTTCAATGTCTCGAACAACAGGTCCGAGTCCACCAGCCATTGGTTGGAAAGCGGCCAGAAATAGAGCATTGATTTCCGGGGCCAGACAAAATTATCAATGTCGGACAGGAGGTACATCGTATCGGATTCTTCCCTGATAAATGTTGCCGAGAATTTGGTGCCGTTAAACGCTTCCACCGTGTAAATGAATTCTTCGTGCGACAACGGTTCCTGGGCCGCGGCAATGAAAGCCGCCGCAAAAAACAGTATCGAAATTGCTGAATAACGTTTGGTTCTCATCCCCGTACGCCCTTTCTTTTCAAAATAAAATGGGAAGACACTATATAAACGGCACAAAGCAGGACCTGGAGCAGCAGGAACAGAAAGAAACCCATGGTATTGCCGCAATCCACCGCACCGAGCGCCAGGTTCCAGTAAGTGAGGGGAGAAATCCAGCCCATTATCCATATAAAAATATCGGACAGATTTTTAATATACCCGCCCACCAATGAATACGAAACTATCTGAATGACGAGGAAAAACAGCATTACCAGGCCGAAAATGGCAACGGCCGTTGCCGCGTTTTCAGAGAGTACGGAGGAAAACACGCAGAACGCGAAAATGGAAAATGTAAGGAAAAAAAGAAGTATGAAAGAATAGAAAAACATCGGCCCCAGTATCAGGTTGTTGAGCAGTGCGGCCAGGATAAAAAAGACCAGGAGCAGGAACTGGTAGGCTGCGGCAAAGGCCATGTCCTTGAGGAGGGACGCCATGAAATACGAGGTGCCGTCGGCCGGACCGTATGTTATAAGTTCGATGGCGCCGACGTTCTTTTCAAACCCGAACTTGAACACCGAGCTGAACGAAAGGTAGAGGAGAACGGGGGCATACGAAACTATCAAGGCGAAAAGAAAGGGCCCTTCCGAAAAAAGCTTTTCCACGAACGTACTTCCCATGATGCTGCCCATGCCGTCGAACAACAGGGCGTATACGGGGCTGGCCTGCTCGCGGTTGAACCCGCTGGAACCTATGGAATCGGCGAAACCGGTTACAAGCACGTAGGCAACTATCAATCCTGCCGTGGCGGCGATATAATACCCGGGACTTATCATGACCTCGAACAGCTTGCGTTTGAATATCGCCTTTATGGAAACCATCCTGTCGTTCATTTTTCGCCTCCCGTACCGGTAAAAAGCCCGATATTATCATTCGTAATCGTTGTAAAGGCATCTTCCAGCGAGAAAGCCTTCTCCTGAATTTTAAGCGGTACAAGCCCCTTTCCGATGAGGAACTGCGATATCTCCTTCCTGAAATCGCCTTCACGGTTCATTGTCGCCGTTATATGGCCTTCCTGCAACTGGGCATCCGAGACAAAATCCAGTCCTTTCAGCATGGGAAGTATATCATCCGGAATCGAGGCCAGTTCTATCGTGATTTCCCTTTGTTTTATCAATTTTGACAAAAGGGAATCCATGCTGTCTTCGGCTATCAGTTTTCCCTTGTTGATGATGGCGATCCTGTGGCATATCTTTTCCACTTCCGAAAGCAGGTGCGAGGAAACGAAAATCGTCCGGCCTTCCCTGTTCTCGGAAAGGATGAGATCCCGTATCTTTTTCATACCGATGGGGTCCAGCCCCGAATGAGGTTCATCCAGCAGGAGAATATCGGGATCGGGGAGCAGGGCCCGGATGATACTCAGTTTTTGAAGCATTCCCCTGGAAAACGTATTGATCCGCTTGTCGGCGACATTGCTCAAGTCCACCTTTTCAAGCAGGTAATCGATTCTTTTATTCACATCCTTTATGGAATAAAAATCGGCGAAAAATTCAAGGTATTCGCGCGCCGTCATCCATTTCCACATTCCGCGTGGATGCTTTTCAGGCACGACACCCATCCGTTTTCTCAGGTCCAGCCTGGCCTGCGTATATTTTTCACCGAAAAGGCTTATTTCACCGCTGGTGGGAGACACGATACCGAGCAGCATCATTATGGTGGATGTCTTCCCCGCCCCATTGGGGCCGAGGAACCCGTAAATCTCACCAGCTTTTATATTTAAATCCACCGAGTTTACGGCGGTGAAACTGCCGTATTTTTTTGTTAATCCTTTTGTCTGAATCAATTCACTCCTCCTTAAAAGCGCGTTTTATCTCGGCAGCGCTTCCTTGTTCCACCTGTCATCCATAAAATATTTTATATCGTCGCCGTATCCTTCCAGGAATTCCTTCAGTGCACCGGGATCAGTAATTTGAGATAACCGGTTTTTTATAGATACGAGTTGTCCGTGCGTTATTTTTCTCGGGTCCGGAACAACGACAAGGAAATCGTAGACCCAGTAGCCTGCGGCGGAAGACTTTATCTCCGTTTTGGGTATGGTTATGGAATAACGGTAGAAAGTGGCCGGATCGCCATCCCAATCCCAGGCCATGAATTGTTTAAAAAGCACCATCCCCCTGTCGGCACCCGTTTTCGTAGGTTCCGCCACGGGTATTCCATCAATCACCTGCTCTGAAATCTGCATGCCGACCAGGATTTCGAGACAGGGGTGATTTTGAATGCCGTGGTCTTCCGCGTTCACCGGCCGCAGTTGGATGATCACATCATTAACCGTTGATTTATCAAAATAGTAAAATTTGGTAAGTCCCGGAATCTCGTAACCCTGCATCGTTATCGGTTCCGCCAGGACATTCCTTCCCCAGGAAAGCTTAACCGGAACCTTTATCCCGGTATAGGAAGGCGCGCTTAAAGTCAACACGGAATCCCCGGGCTGTAACCTGGTGAATTTGAAAACATAGGTCCCGGAATTGGACTGGTAATAGCTGTTGATGAACCTGTTCTGCAAATGAAGCGTTAGGTCCCATACAAACCCGCGGCTTACCTCATCCACAACCTGGAATTCCAGGGTCGTATCAAGATTCAACCCGACAAGAAAAACAGCCGCGGCAATCACGATCAAGGATAAAAGAATGATTAAAAAAGGCCATTTCAATTTTACCATGTACAATTCCCCTATGTGGCACCTCAAAAACCACCTTTTAAGACATCCTTCCGAATATAACTTTTATAAAATCGGAGTTTTGAGAGGTGCCCAGAATAAAGCCCTGGTTTCTACAGATCCCTATGGATAATTCCAGGATTATAATGAAAACACGTCTTTAGTCAACAATCATCCATGTAAATGACGGACGTCATACAATTTAAAATAAAATACAGACCATGATATCTGCATATTATGATAACCCCGGTTTGCTATTACAGGTTACAATGAAATCCTGTATACCCGCTATTCAGCGGCCTTTTCCAGTATAATGCCTATGTGATTCGCCACAACCCTTTCCGTGGGATCGGAATATTTATTCACGACAACCGGATTCCCTTCCGCATCGGCAATCACCAGGGTGGAGGACCCGCCGCCATCCAGGTTAATCCCGGTAAACGCGCCGTGCATCATGAGCCACTCGGCAATTTCATTATACCCCACGCCCACGCTGTAATCGTCGCGTCTTCCGTCGATAACCATCATATACAGGTAACGGCCGTCCTCCGAAAGGCCGACGGCCGAACGGGGAGCCCGTTCTTTTGTCCTGGGCCTGTACGTGCCGTATTCAAGGACATGAGGATAGCCTTCCAGGGCGTATTCGACACCGGGATCACCGTACGGCAGTTCCATGCGCACCTTTTTATTTTTCAGGATGCTCATCCCGCCGTACCCGTAATGCACATCGGAATACATTTTACCGCCCGCGATGGAAAGCCCCCTGATGTTCAGGCAAGCGCCCTCCTTAAGCGTATACGGTGTGAAGGGTGTTCCGTTCATGGCAACCACGCACTTTTTTTCCCTGAAAAAGGTGGAGGTCCGTTTACCCTTGTATTCACATCCCTTTTCACTGCTTCCCTCAGAGACGATGACCGAAATCCGGGACAGGGAAAGATCCACGCGAACGCAGTAGACGGCCAGGGGCGGATCATTTTTAAACGATCTGGCCATAACAATACCATCATACAGATCCTCCCACACCGGTTTGAAACCAGGATCGGGACTGACATCGCTGAAAGGAACATACGTGATGTCTTCCGGCTGGCCCGTTTCTTCATCCGGGATTTTTTTTGAGGATTTCATCAATCTTACACGGGTTGTTGTCTCACAGCCAAGAATGAAAAACAGGCCTATTAATAAAAGGCAAACCGGTATGCGTCTTAAAATCATTAATCCTCTAATACAGGGACACCATTTCGAGATTATAAAGACCTGATTGCTCGTTTTTGGTCCAATAGATATATTTTGTGATAACCTGGCCCGCCCGGCCGAACACGATATCTTTTCCGCCGATCTGCGCCTTGATGGTGCCGGCATTCGAAATCCATAATTTTGCGTTTCTCACGACATCGAGCGCAAGAATATCATTTTTAAGAAAGAATTTTTGTCCCCTTGTTCTCGTGTCCAGGAGGTACCTGAAAAAGCAATGACCGCGAAACGTAATATTAATGGTGAAAAGTTCCGGCTTTTTGGCTTCCTGAATCACAACACTCGTGCCTTCCATATATTTAGTGTCCAGGGTGGAATTATCGGACTTCTGTTCGGGCGAAGGCGTCGGCACCGGGGTTTCGGTCGACTGCGGTGATTCAACAGGTTCCGGGGATGGATTTTCCCCGAGGGAAGCTATTTCCTCCGATCCGCCGAATGTCTTGTACAGGCCGATATTGAACCGCGGCTCGGTGTCGAAAAATTCGGAATCATTGTAGATGATCCTTACATCATTCTTGCCGTCATCGTCCAGGTCAAGGGAAACCGCTTCCTTTGGATTGAGCATAAAGGAACTTTTATTCACCTTGACGGTAAGGATCCTTTCAATATTGAACAATTCCACCTTGTAAATTCTGTTTTCCAGGGGAATTTTTATTATATCTCCCGGATTGAACCATTGTGTCTGGATTTCATTTTCAAAGACATATTCCTTGCCCTGCAATGGTTCGGTTTGTTCCTCTTTAGCCTCTTCCTTTTCAACCGTTTTCGGTGCTTCTTTATGCCCCGAAAAAACGGTAAAGTACAGGATAAGGACAATACCGGCCACGATCAGGCCGCCGAGGATTGAACCGCCAATGACGCCCCATTTTGAAAGACGGGGGGGATTAAGCAGTTCCGCAATCGGGATGGGCTGCTCCTGAATTTTATAATTTTTATACTGGGCGATGATTTCTTCCTGGTCAATACCCAGGTAATCGGCATAACTCCGTAAAAATCCGATCAAATAGGTTTCACCGGGAAACTGGGATAAATCTCCCCTCTCAAGGGCTTCCAGGTATTTGCGGGTTATATGCGTGTCTCTTGCAACCTGTTCCAGTGTATACTTTTTATTTTCCCGAGCTTTTCTTAATCTGTCTCCAAATAATTCCATTACCTATTCATTTCCCTCGAAAAGAAAATCCTTGAACGAGTTTGCCCAGGCGGGCGGATTGTAATTGAATCTCTCTACCGGTATGTGCTGGTTTATACGGATTTTCAGGAAATCGAATTCAAACGCCTTGTCCGTACTTGTCTTTCCCAACACATTCCTGATGAGTCCATTGTTATTGAAAGATATAATGATCTCCTTGAATCCTTCGGCCGTCGACTTCCAGTAGAACTTGAGCTTGACAACCATTTCATCCGAACCTTCCTTCAATGGCACCGGGTCCGGTCCGACCACGTAGGCAACCTTGTAATTATTCACAAGGTACGTCAGGCCCTGGCTCGAAGCCATGGACGCCAGTGACGCCTCGCTGCGCTTGGGCAGTTCCTGTTCAAGCACGACGGAAAATTTAGGTATATACACGGTAAGGTTGCCGTTGTTGACATTCAGAACCTGCTGGGCCGGCTCGGTAAAATCAATGCGCAGGTATCCCGGTTTTTTGTACCAGAGCTTGCCCGTCATTTCGGTTTTTGCCTGGGTTATGATAACGTCCGCTTCGTAATCGTCGATGGTTCCATATTTCTGGGACATCTGCTCGAGATATTCATCTGCCGTATATATATTTTGTGAAAAGGCGTTAAAGGCAAAAAATATAAATAAAATGCCTATGCTTATTTTTTTCATGATTACAGGCACCTCTAAATTTAAAAATTCAAAGATTGCCGCATCGAAAAACAATCCCTTTCAAGGAAGTTTCCCAAGGCGCCGTGTCTCTTTTATGTCACTATCGCAAAATACGATTATTTTGTCAAGCATGGCTCGCCGCACAGCCTGTTACGGCCCAAAAAACACGAAAAAACCTACCCTTCCGCTTCCGGGCTTTCTGCCTTCTCTATTTCCGCGAGCAATGTATATTTCAGCCAGTCATCGGAAAGCTTCAGGAATTCATCGCAATCGGGGCAGAAAAAGCGCATCTCTTTCAGGTGATTTTGCGCGCATTCCACGCAGTATACCTTTCCGCATGCAGGGCACTTCCCGGCAGGTGCGGCAGCAGGCGGCTCTCCGCGCAGTTTCAGTGCGGACTGCGCCGGGATGTCCTTCGGCACCCACCAGATCCTATCGCAGCTGCTGCAGGAATACTTGTCCTCATATTGTTCCCGGTACCTTGCCAGGAAAGCGCCGGCCTCCTGTGAATCCGGATCTTTTGACAGTACCTTGAGAATCAATGCCTTTGCTTCCCCGGTTTTCGATTTATTTAATAGAAGGGTGGCCAGGTCCAGGTTCAAATTTTGATCAAAGGGGTCGAGTTTCAGCCCTTCCTGGTAGGCGGTTTCAGCCCTGCTTAATTCACTTTTCAGGAACGCCACCCTTCCGATCAGATCATACCCGCCGGGAGTGGGATGGGAATCGAGCAGCATGACGGACAATTCCTCGGCCCGGTGAATCATGTCTATTTCCAGGCAGGCCCGCGCGCAGTTCTCGATAAAAACGGGGTTTTTGGGTGAGAGCCTTATCGCCTTTTCATATTCTTCCACTGCCTGCGTATAATTTTTCAGCCGCGAAAAAAGGTTTCCCCTCTGGTTCATTATTCCCGGATCACCGGAAATTTCTTCCCTGTCCAGAACGGTAAACGCTTCATCCTTTTGGTCATCCTTATAAAGGGCGTCTGATAAATTAATGGCAATTCCAGGTTGATCGCCGGCCAGGGCAAAGGCCTTCCTGAAATAATCGATTGCCTTTTTATAATCAATATCTTCCATGCACAACAAGCCGTAAAGATTCATCGTCCAGGGATCCTCCGGGTCCAGTTTATGCGCCCTGTCCAGTTTTTCCCGGATTTCCCCACGGTCTTTTTTCAGTAAATAGAGGGTTTCCGCCCATTTAAACCAGTAGGGTGCGTATTCATCTTCCCGTTCGGTCGCCTTCCTGAAGAGGTCCAAAGCCTCATCCCGGTGATCATTGTCGGACAGGATGATGCCCTTGAGGAAATACACGGCACTGTCCGGATAATCGGCCCGGACAAGTTCGTCGATGATTTTTTCCGCATCCGCGTAATTCCGCTCGTAAAAAAGGAGTTTGGCCTTCAACGCCTTGACATCGAGGTTCTCAGGATCGATGGACTCGATTCTGGGGAGAATGCCGTACAGTTCATCGTAATTTTCCTGTTTGAACAACGTCCTGGAGGCTTCAATATAATAGGTGATTGCCTCCCCTTTCCTTTTAAGCATATCGAGGCAATGGGCGCCGTTTATACGGAAAATGGGCATCTTCGGATTCAACCTGTAGGCCTTGTCATAAGCTTCGAGGGCCTTGTCAAAATTCCCCAGGCTGTACTCGCAGTTGCCCAGCAAATTCCACATGGCGGGATTATCCTCAAAACGGGATATGATTTCCCGTATGTAATTCCTCCCGACAAGGAAATCATTCCTGAGGTAAAAAAGGTTTGCCTTGTTCTGCATGACCTCCTTTTTTTCCGGTTCCAGTTCAAGGGCCTTTTCAAAGCTCTGCAGGGCCAGGTCGTATAATTGCATGTTCGTGAGGATTTCACCGGCTAAAAAATGCTCATCGGCGTTCGCTTTCCTGGATTTAAGGAACCTTCTCATCTCCACCGCCGCCGCTTCCAGCTTGCCGCTCAGGTAAAAGGTCTGGGCCAGTTTTATCCTGTATTCCGGTTCCTGCGGAACAACGTTCATCCATCGCTGGAATTCCCTTTCAACCTCTTCTTCCCTCGATTCAATGGTAAAATTTTTAAGGTAAAACCGCGCCGCCTCCCCTTCATCATAATTCTGGGCGGCGAACCCGATTTTCCCGGCCCGCAGCGTTTCGTCTTCGTATTCCGCTATCCAGTCATCGTCTATGTAAAATGAAAAATGGTCGCCGTGCGCGATTATCCTCAGGAAATTGACTCCCTTCTTTATGAGGGGATTTTCCGTCCATTCTATGCATGTCAGGGGATTTTTATTGAAAACGGTATCAAACCTGAAATACCCTTTGCTGGAAAGGAGAAAATAATAAAAATTTTCATCATTTATATAACGGAAGACGAATCCCATGCTTGAATAGGGGTTCGACAGGTCGAATTCAATTTCAGCTTCCAGGCAGAAATCATCGTAGCGGAAAATATCGTCAATGACCCACGCGAAAATGTTTTTCCTGTTTAACTCAAAGACAAGGCGGCCTCCCTTGATCCTGGACGAATAATCCTCCGCCTCTTCCACAAGAAACCTGCTCTTTTCCAGAAGGCCGAAGGAAGTTTTATATTTTTCCTTTGCTATGGCATAAGGGTCTGCCTTCTCTTTTTTATTGAAAATCCACATTCTGCCCGGCATCCCTACTGATATAATAAAATAACGGCTAAAAATTCAAGGGGTGTGTCGCCCGTATTCCTGATGGAATGACCGGATCCGCCGCCGGTAAGTATGGCATCGCCCTCGGATACTTCCGCCTCCTCGCCGTTATCCTCGACTATTCCTTTGCCCTTGATGATATAATAAACTTCCTCTTCGTTCTCATGATTATGAAAACCTATGGAACAATCCTTTTTCAGCCTGATTTTAGCGAACAGCCTTGCCTTCCCCTTCATTTCTTCCTTTTTGAATATATGAAGAATCTCCACCTCGCCCGTGCCGTCACGCATCCGGGTGCGTATTTCATTGATCATCTGATCCTGTTTTTTTATCAATAACCCGTCCTCCCCGGTCTTCGTTAAAATTTTATATCATAACTTACAGCGAATCTGTCAAAATACACGTACGTGCTTTCATAGGACCTGTTTTTGAAATACCTGGCGCCGATGGTAGCGTCCGTGTACCGTCTTCCCGTTTTCATTTCCACGAGTGCCAGAAGCGACATGTTTTCGGAAAACTTGAAGCTGGCAAACGGCCCGAACGACAGCTTTACAAAATCCGACCCCCAACCGCCTGTTTCCATCGGCGACATGTTCACGATGGCCGGGTCAATGTACTGCTCCTGCTCGACAATAATACCCACGATGTTGAGAAGCAGGGGCATCTGGTACCCGAG
>JAFGKU010000179.1 GCA_016928415.1 Spirochaetales bacterium | reverse complement strand
TTAAAGCACTTAACGTAGCCGGAGAAGATGTTAATAATATTAATGAAATAGTAGAGCAGATCCAGAATAATAGCTTGCTGAAAGCGGAAAATGATTCATTATATAATGAGAATATATTAAATGACTTATTCAAAGATCATACAATTTTAGTCCTGGCCAATGGTATAAAAAATACAAATTTTAACAAACATCGGGAAGTGTTGGATTTTTTGAGTCAAAATAATAATGATAATTACAATATTATCTATGATAGAATAGACTATGATCAAATAAGTAATTACATTAAAAATTTTATTGGATATGATTTTAAAGGCAATAGTTATTGGCGCGTATTTAATTATAGTAAGTCATCAGAAGCTGAAATGAGTTTAATAGTATTAAGCAAATATGGCAATATTATTGATTATTTTGATATCATTAATGATGAAAATATTTTTTATTCAATAGCACCAAATGGAGATGTATATTTTCTCAGACCAGAAGAAAAAAAATACATAGTATTTTATAAAATAAAAAATGTCTGGGACCCCATCGACACTGACAATGCAACCACTACCCAACCTACCCCCGTCCCATCCTACGACGCCACCATCACCTCCGTCTCCTCCTCCAACTGGCTCAAATGGGATAAGGACTGGTACGCCTACCACGCCGTCAGGGCGTTTGACGGTGATCCCCTCACCGGCTGGATCGAGGGAAGCAAGGGCTCCGGCATCGGCGACTATATCACCCTGGAACTGGACAGGGAAATTACGTGCGACAAAATAGAGGTATCCCCCGGTTTCTTTGACAAGCGCTGGTGGAAGGACAACAACCGCATCAAGGCGTTGGAAGTGGCGTTCGGGGACGAGAAGAACACAATGCGGTTCAACGATATCATGAAACCCCAGTCCGGCAAGTTCAAGGAACCGGTTACGTTCAGGAAAATAACGTTTTACGTAAAGGACGTGTACCGGGCCGCAAAGTCGAACGACACGGCGATCAGCGAGATTGTGTTTTACAATAAGGGGAAGGAGATTGAGCTGGACCTTTCGCAGGTGAAGGGGTATCTAGAAAAAAAGACTAAGGCCGAGATAGCCGCGGATGGCCGCTGAGGAAAAGCGGATGACCGTGGAAATATAGTCAGCCTCTGCGGGTTTCGCTGCTGGGAAAAGGAACCGCTGAAGAAGACGATAACGCCGAAAAATTGGGTGAGCCGCTGTTGAACTGAACGCGAAGAAATGGCACCGAGAGTCGGATTGCAGATTGGCATAATTTATCCTATCAGTATTGATTGAGATGGAAACGGCAGTCATTTTTTTAAGGAGGAAAATCGATGAACAAATGTCTGATAATATTCATTTTGTGTGCTTTGGCGGTGAATGCATCCGCCACGGATAAAGATTTTCTTGAAATCGAATTGGGTTCCCGTTTGGTACTTCCACTCGGTATATACAGCACTTCGGGGAGATATTACTCAAAATCTGCGGCGATATCGCCGTTTGGGGCAATTGTTCCGCTTTCCGTATTATTCCGCATTATTCCTGGACTGCAGGCGGGAGTGATGGCGAATTTTGTGTACTTCAATCAGGACTGGGACGATGTTGCCGGTTTTGGATTGCCGGCGATTGAAGTCAAATACACCTCTGAAATCGGACTTGGAGCTTTTGCGGACCTTAATTTGCCATTCGGTACGGAAGCAGTTGTGGGATCGAATCCCGATATGAGTTTTGTAATGGGATTATTCTTCGACAATTCGATCCAATCATACCTGATCTATCTGGAAATATCATACCTGTTCACCCTTGAGGGCAATGACAACAGGAAGCAGGATAGTCTCATAATAAAGGCGAGACCGGGCTATCAAATATCGAGTCTTATTACCATGACACTCCTGATAGAATTTGACTATGCGTTCGAAGAAATTTTTAATGGAAACGCCGTCAGTAATACATTTGCTTACGTATTGGCGGTCGCACCGGGAATCCTGCTTAAACCATTTGATACGCTCGAACTGTCTTTGGCGGTTCCGGCTTCCTTGGTCGGGAGTAATACCGTTGCATTCTGGGGGGTAAATCTGGCTGCCACTCTGAAACTTTTCTAGGAATCCGAAAAAAAATAATCGGTAACAGGGCGTCTCGTTTGCCGCCGAAATCCGGTACGCTCCTGTCCTCAAGATCCGTGACCAGTGCCTTTGAAAGCCGGTTGCGACCACCTGCCGGCTGCCCCGAGAATAGAACTCGGAAGTCAGGAGGATGAGTGATTTTCTGCGGGTTTCGCTGCTGTCAATATAATATTAGTTGCTAATTATTATATAAGTTATCCACAAGATTTTGTCAGCGCTGACAAAATCTTGTGGATACGGTCGTTTGATCCTGCAAAAAAAAGGGCACTCCTATGAGTACCCTAAAGTATTGGCAAAACGCTTCCACTCCAGACGAATACCGTTAAAGTTGAACAGGTAACCAACAGGTAGATGGCTAAGCTTCAGGTAATTAAGAAGCTGTGCTTCATGAACCGGTATAAGTTGTGTCACAGCCTTCAGTTCAAGAATAATGGTATTCTCCACGACAAGGTCTGCAACCGCAGATGGCCGCGGACAAGGAGCGGATGGCCGCGGTAATTTTGGTACAGGATTCATATCTTACGAAACCCGTAGGGACAAATCTACTTTTTCCAAACAATCCGATCTGTAAACCAACAGATACACCCAGACACCCGTAGGGGACAAAAACTTTTAAAATGTCAGTGATTGTGTAACCCGTTTAAGTGCCGGTTTCACCAGACAAGAATCCGCGGGAGTGGGCCTGTTCGGGGGATCCGCTGTTTTCCGCGGCCACCTTAAGTCTTATAATATTTTTCCATGAACTGACGGGGGGTCACGATTTTTATTCCGGAATATTCTTTTAATGACAGTAGATCCTTATCTCCGGTTATAATCAAAGAAGCGTCACAATATTTTGCTGTATGAAGTACGTTGTTGTCATCCTTATCCCGGCAAATCAATGGTTTTTCCCCTGAAGGTTTTATTATGTTAAAATTGGAATTCAGGAAAAATTTGACTTTTTTGAATTCTTCGCCGGAAATACCGAATTTATCGGTTATTTTCTCATACACTTCATTTTCGATCCATGGCGAGATAACAATCTCATGAAGGTCGATGCAAATATCCAATACACGGTATGAAAGACCTTGAGTAAGCATTGCGGACAGGATGACATTCGTATCGAAAACTATCTTCATGATATTTCTTTGAAAATATCCTCATCCGACAGGTATCCCGCCTTTTCGGCATACGGAACCAAAATATTGCGAAGTTCCCGCAATTCTTCATGGGCAATGTATTTTTCTATTGCTTTTTTTATTAATTCGCTTTTTGTGAGATGAAACATTTTGGCGGCCTTTTCCACCTTTTTCTTAAGCGTTTTATCTATGCTTATGGATAATACTTCTCTCATATAGTTCTCCCTATCAATCTGTAATACAATGTAATACAGTAATAATTAAATGTCAAGAGTTGTATCTATACAAAAATAGATTATAGTTACTAAGCCTGCAAAAAGAAGGGCACTCCTAAGAGCACCCGATAGTATTGGCAAAACGCTTCCACTCCAGACGAATACCATTAAAGTTAAACAGGTACCCAACAGGTAGACGGGTAAGCTGCAGGTAATTGAGAAGCTGTGCTTCATGAACCGGAATTAGTTGTGTCACAGCCTTCAGTTCAAGAATAATGTTATTCTCCACTACAAGATCCGCGACCGCAGATGGCCGCGGACAAGGAGCGGATGGCCGCGGTAATTTTGGCACCGGATTCATATCTTACGAAACCCGTAGGGACAAAGCTACTTTTCCCAAACATTCCGATCTGCAAACCAACAGATATTTCCAAACACCCGTAGGGGACAAAAACTTTTAAAACGTCAGTGATTGTGTAACTCGTTTAATCGCTGGTTTCACCAGGCAAGAATCCGCGGGGGCAGGCCCGTGCGGGGGCATCCAAGGTACGGCGTGATAACGACGTACCAGGGTCTTGTGCGGTGGCACTCTTCTTCCGCGGCCATCGGTGGCTTGGGGGATATTATGCGGATTTTCAATAAAATTCCGCATCAGTATTGCGGAATTTTATTGAAAAAGGAATATTCTTGCTAACACTGGGGAAATACTTGCCAAATCGGGGGAATTCGGTAAGGCGTTGGAACATTTTATTTTTTTGGAAATTAAGGCGTATCTTTCTTACTCCCATGATTCACGAACACTTGCATTTTGGAGGACACGGACAGGAAATGAGGTCGATTTTATTATAGGAGATGAAACAGCTATCGAAATCAAGTCATCCGAATACGTAAATGAAAGACATGCCAAAGGGCTGGTATCTTTATCCGAAGAAAGACATTTCAAGAACCTGATTATCGTCTCAATGGATCCTGAACCCCGGATGATGAACAATATCCGAATCGTCCCGGTTATCGGATTCCTGAAGATGCTTTGGAATGGCGAATTATAAAATCATACTCCCTCACTTTCCCGTAGGGAACATAACTTGCCATATAAAAGAAAATGGATAACCCGCTAAAGCTTCAGTGATATCTCCCAAGAATCCGCGGTCAGGTGGACCAAAATCCCCGACAAACCGGATATCGTTATTCCCTCCTTAATGAGGTATTGTTCTTCACCGGGCACAATAACCCAGGCGGTATAAAATTTTACTATCTTTTTTTTTATAATGGGTTTATAATATTTAAATAGGTTGGTTGGTTTTTAAATCCAACCAACATAACTCTTGGGGACATAATTTTTGATAGTTTAAAATTTCGCATAGCATTGGTTCCCAATCAACATTTTTATTTCTTGGCTTACAAGAGAAAGGGGGTATTGTTTTAGTATCGTGTTTACGATACAGGTCCGCTTATTTAAGCGACGAACGCAAATCCATTAAAAATTTAAAAAAAGTGAGGAGAAAAACATGAAAAAATTAGAAAAGTGGAAGATTATTTTTATCTGCATTTGTCTTGTCTTCCTGGTTGCCGTTACAGCTGATGCCAGAAGGCGTACGACTTCGACATCCACACCGACACCTGCTACGGCCGCGACAGCAACACCCATTCCGGCTGCGACGGTAACACCCGTTTCTGGAGCGACAGCTACACCGGTTTCCGGAGGTGGAGGTACGGAATGGGTGTGTGGAGTTTATTATGCTGCAGGCACGGTAGTAACTTATCTGGGAAATACTTATGTAGCATTGGTCGGTCATACTGCGTACTGCGGTGCTAATTGGAATCCTGCTGATACTCCGTCATTATGGGCCTTATCCAGTAGCGGCGGCGGCGGAACGGTTGCTACATCGACACCCGTTCAGGGTAATACAGCAACGCCTGTCCAGGCCAATACGGCGACACCCGTTCCGGCGGCAACGGCAACACCTACAACACCACCTTCAACAGGCGCGTTATGGGCCGATGAATTCAACGGCTCAGGCCTGCCTGCCTGGAATTTCGACCTTGGCGGCGGCGGCTGGGGTAACAACGAACTCGAAACGTATACCAACAGCACGGCAAACTGTAACCAGTCAGGCGGTTATCTTAACATCACGGCTTTGAACAGCGGCGGCTATACATCATCGAGGATCAAAAGCCCGTATAACAGGACATACGGCCGGATTGAAGGCCGTATGAAAGTTCCGATGGGGCAGGGACTCTGGCCGGCATTCTGGATGCTCGGCACGAACATCGGCAGCGTGGGTTGGCCTGCGTGCGGTGAAATCGACATCATGGAACATATAAACAGTGAAGGT